>NZ_JACSMT010000003.1:0-139770 GCF_018618815.1 Exiguobacterium sp. s128
TGTGTATTTTTTCATCAAGCAAAAATTTAGATGTGGCCATAGAAAAAGCTCCCTTCAAAAGTAGACAGTTTTGTTATTTCAACTGTCTATTTTTGTGGGAGCATATCACTTTTCACGGGATCATCGGCCTTTTCTATACAAATTCTTATGGTTTACGAAAGAAAAGGGAGTTGGATTTTCGGATCAAACACCGGAAATCCAACTCCTTTCATTCATTTTAATCGAGAGACGCCCTCAATTTTGAGTCAGCGTTGTTTTTGTGGTTATGTTCAAGCATGTTCCAAGACAAAGTATTTCTTTTTCCCACGCCGGATGATCGTGAAGTCACCAATCGCATCTTGTTTCGTGATCTCTTTCGTCAGTTCTTGTTCGCGATCTCCGTTGATGTAAATGGCACCATTCGTCACATCTTCGCGCGCTTGACGTTTTGACGGGCTGATCTTCGCCTCGACCAGGACATCGACAAGGTTCGTGTGCTCACCAAGCGTAAAACGTGGCATTCCTTTAAAGGCGTCCGCAATGTCTTCTGCTTTCAACGCTTTGATTTCTCCGCTAAAGAGTGCTTTCGTGATACGTTCTGCTTGCTCCAAGGCCTCCGTTCCATGAACGAGGACGGTCATCTCTTCTGCTAGTCGACGCTGCGCTACCCGTTTTTCTGGTGCGGTTTCTACTTCTTGTTGGAGTGCAATGATTTCTTCATGCGTCAAGAACGTAAAGTATTTCAAGAACTTGATGACATCTAAATCATCGACGTTAAACCAAAACTGGTAGAATTCGTATGGTGTCGTTTTTTCCGCATCGAGCCAGACTGCACCGCCTGCCGTTTTTCCGAACTTTTGTCCATCTGATTTCGTGACAAGAGGGACCGTCATCCCGAATGCTTTTTGATCATGTCCGACACGACGAATCAATTCCATTCCCGCCGTGATATTCCCCCACTGATCGCTTCCTCCAACCTGGAGGCGGCAGCCTTCATTTTCGTATAACTTCAAAAAATCGAATGATTGTAACAACATGTACGAAAACTCTGTGAACGAAATCCCATTTTGGAGGCGGGAATCCACGGAATCCTTGGCTAACATGTAGCTGATCGGGAAATGTTTTCCGATATCGCGCAAGAAATCGATGATCGTCAAATCCTTTGTCCAATCTAAGTTATTGGCAATCGTCACCGGGTTTTCACCTGCAAGCGGTAAGAAACGGGATAATTGTCCTTTGATTCGGTTTGCAAATTCTTCGACGATATCCGATGTATTCAATGAACGTTCTGTTGAACGACCACTTGGATCACCAATCATACCTGTTGCGCCGCCGACTAGTCCAATTACGTGATGCCCCGCTTCTTGGAACCGTTTGAGGACAAGAATCGGCAATAAGTGTCCGATGTGTAACGAATCCGCTGTCGGATCAAATCCTGTATACAGCGTCGTCGGGTTTGCGAGTAATTCTTTTATCCCTGTTTCGTCTGTCATTTGACTAATTAAACCACGAAACTCTAAGTCTTCCAGTAACGTCATCTGTCTTCCCCCTAAAATAATCTAAAAAAAACCGTCCCCTCGAATAAACGAAGGGACGGAAGATTCCGTGGTACCACCCTAATTGCATGAAATTCATGCCACTTAGATTGCCGATAACGGGGCACATCCGCTTGATTTCTCAAGAAGCTCCTGGAAGCGTAATTCATGAAAGCGCTATGTCCTAGTTCGCAGCACCACTAGGTCTCTGATACAGGGAGCGATTCATTACTCAATTCCATTCACAGCTTATTTTTTATATAATCACATTAAGATGTTTCAATGATACGTCGAAGCAGAATCCACTGTCAAGCCACTTTCTGATACTTCAGATATGGTATAATACGCCTATCTGTGATTTAATGTTAATTTACACCCAAGTTTAAGATGTAAAGGAGATCATTTATGCGCGAGAACTGGTTCAAGTTTTGGAATCATCCCCGGACGAAAGCCGTTCGGCACTGGTCGAATATCACATACGACGTATCTTGGAATATCATTTTATTCCTCATTATAGGTGTCTTACTGGTCGGAAGTTTTTCTGTCGGAGCAGCTGGAGGCTACTTTGCGTCACTCGTCAAAGATACAAAAGCACCTCAATTGACAGAAATGAAGCAACAAGTGAATAGTTATGCCATTACGAGTCAGATTTATTGGGGAAGTGGCGAAAAGTTGACGAACATCTCGACAGATGAAGAACGTCAGCCTGTCGATATCAAAGAAATTTCACCCTATCTGCTCGATGCCGTTTTATCAACGGAAGATGTTGATTTTTACGAACATGATGGTGTTGTGCCAAAAGCAACATTACGTGCCGTTTTGCAAGAACTCACGAACTCCGCTTCACGAACAGGCGGTAGTACGCTCACGCAGCAGTTGATTAAAAACCAAATCTTAACGAACGAAGTGTCATTCGAACGAAAAGCAAAAGAAATCATCTTGGCGTTACGTCTGGAAAATGCGATGACAAAAGATGAAATCCTGCAGGCGTATCTGAACGTCGTTTCGTTCGGTCGAAACTCACTTGGTCGCAATATCGCCGGAATCGAAGCAGCCTCACGTGGTGTCTTCAATAAACCAGCGAAAAAATTAACGTTGCCACAAGCTGCTTTCTTAGCGGGTATCCCGAAAAACCCGTACTACTACACACCGTACCTTCAAGGTGGTGTCATCAAAAAAGACCTGACACCAAGTACCAACCGCATGAAAACGGTTTTAAAGCGGATGTATGTCGCCCAAAACATTACGAAAGCACAGTACGAAAAAGCTATCAAATACGATATCACAAAAGACTTCGCCAAAACATCAACACGGTCACGTGAGACGTATCCGTACGTCTATGATTTGGCTGAAAAAGAAGCCTTAAGAATCATGACCAGTTATTTCATGAAGAAAGACGGTGTTAAAGAAGATGAAGTCAAACCGTCTGAACTCGCTGAAGTCAAAGCGAATTATCAAGATCAAGCACTTGTCGCGATCCGCCAAGGTGGTTATAAAATTCACTTGACGCTTGATAAAAAAATCCACGAAGCGATGCAGACGCCTGCTAAAAATGCAGCCAATTTCCCAAGTACACTACAGTATAAACAAGTCGTTGATCCAAAAACGAAAAAAACGGTGAACAAAAAAGATCCGGAAGAAACAGCTGCCGTCTTGATTCAAAATGAGACCGGTCGCATTCTAGGTTTTGTTGGTGGACGTTATACAGATGGAGCTGCGGATGACTTCAACCGTGCTTTCCAAGCGAAACGTCAAATCGGATCAACCGCTAAACCGATTCTCGTCTATTCAAACGGAATCGAAAACGGATTGATTACACCAGCTTCGACGATTAATGATGAAGAATATTATTACCAGACCGTTCCTCGTCAACCGGGAGATAACCCGATCAATAATGAAGGCGGACGTTACCGTGGAAACGTTACGATTCGAGAAGCACTCGAACTTTCGCTGAACGTCCCTGCCGTTAAGACGTACGAAAAAATGAACATGGCAAACTCGATACAAAAGTTAGTCGACATGGGGATCGAAATTCCCGATAACATCCGTTACGCGCCTTCTGCCGCGCTCGGGACGATGGAAATCACACCGGTTGAGCTTGCAGGTGCTTATGCGACATTCGCGAACTACGGTGAATATGTCAAACCGTATATCATCTCCAAAATTACGAAGGATGGCAAAAATATTTATAAAGCGAAATCAAAGAAAAAACGGATTTATGAAGATCGGACTGCCTATTTAACATTAGATATGATGCGCGGCGTCTTTGATAAAGGAACGGCTCAGTATGCGAATTCCTTACTCAAGGTGCCAGGAGATTGGGCTGGTAAAACAGGGACGACGAACGAAATCAAGGATTCCTACCTTGTTGGTTCAACACCTGGTGTTACACTCGCTGTCTGGACGGGACATGACCAAAACAACTCATTGTTTGGTGCGACGACCTATTATCAACGAACACAAAATGTTTGGGCTCAAATGGCCAACCTGACGTATAATGCGAACAGCAGTTACTTTAAGTCAGGTGCTCGCTTCAATCAGCCAGCATCCGTCAGTGCCAATGACTTTAAAAACACAGGTCGTTTCAAAGAGGAAGACAAAAAGAAAAAAGAAGCTGAGGCGAAGAAAAAAGCCGCCGAAGAAAAGAAAAAACAAGCAGATGCGGAAGCGAAGAAAAAAGCGGATGCTGCGAAAGCAGACGTTGCCAAACAACAAGCGGATGACGCAAAAGCAAAAGCCGATGCGGACGCCAAACGTAAAGCAGACGACGCAAAAGCGAAAGCCGATGCGGACGCCAAACGTAAAGCGGACGACGCAAAAGCGAAAGCCGATGCGGATGCCAAACGTAAAGCAGACGACGCAAAAGCGAAAGCCGATGCGGACGCCAAACGTAAAGCAGACGACGCAAAAGCCGACGCTGCGGCTAAAAAAGCAGCAGAGGCAAAAGCGAAGGCTGAAGCAGAGGCAAAAAAGAAAGCCAATGAGGACAAGAAAAACACTGAGTAACGCACGCCTTCTTTTTAACCATCGCCCCTTCAGTGGGCGATGGTTTTTTGTCGCTTTTAGTCAACCGCCAAAGACCACCTGCATCCAAATTCATTTTGGATGCAGGTGGTCTTTAATGGTTTACTGTTCGATCAAGTTGTTATCAATCTTCCATCGTCGAAAGGTCACCCGCTTCAAGATTCAATTCCCATGCCTTTAAGACACGACGCATGATTTTTCCGCTTCGTGTTTTCGGCAATTTATCCCGGAAATCGATTTCCCGAGGTGCTGCATGTGCTGCCAGCCCCTCTTTGACGAACTTTTGAATTTCTTGTTTTAATTCTTCCGTCGGTTCATAACCATCCCGTAATGAAATAAAGGCTTTGATGATTTCGCCACGTACCGGATCCGGTTTCCCGATGACACCAGCCTCCGCGACAGCAGGGTGCTCGACGAGTCGGCTTTCGACTTCGAACGGTCCGACACGTTCTCCAGCAGTCATGATGACATCATCCACACGTCCTTGGAACCAAAAGTACCCTTCGTCGTCCATATAAGCAGAATCCCCAGAGACATACCAGCCTTTGAAGAAATACGAATCATATTTTTGCGGATTGTTCCAGATTTGACGCATCATCGATGGCCATGGTGTTTTCAGTGCTAAATTCCCCATACGGAACGGAGGGAGTTCGTTTCCTTGATCATCGACTATCGCGGCTTGCGTACCCGGAATCGGTTTCCCCATCGATCCCGGTTTAATATCCATCGACTTATAATTGCAGATCATCATCGCACCGGTCTCAGTCATCCACCATGTGTCATGAATCCGTTGGTCAAACGCTTCTTTTCCCCAACGGATGACTTCTGGATTAAGTGGTTCCCCGACCGAGAGGACATGGCGCAGACTGGATAAATCATGTGTATTCGCAATTTCAGCTCCAGCTCCCATCAGCATTCGGAATGCCGTTGGTGCACTGTACCAGACCGTCACCTTATATTTTTCGATGATACTATACCAAAAGTCGGGATTAAAGCGTCCCCCGACGACCACATTCGTCGCGCCATTTAAAAATGGGGCAAAGATACCGTAACTCGTGCCGGTCACCCATCCTGGATCTGCGGTACACCAGTAGACATCCTCTTCCTGTAAATCAAGGACCCAACGCCCTGTCATCATATGCTGAATCATCGCATTTTGAACATGTAAGACCCCTTTTGGTTTTCCGGTAGAACCTGATGTGTAGTGCAAGATCAAACCATCCTCGCGGTCCAGCCAGACTGGCTCAAACGACTCCGAAGCTTGTTCAAACGCACTCCGGAAGTCAGAAATTTTCTCATTTGTTTCAATCTCTTCATCGACTAAGAATATCTGTTCGAGGGATGTCAACTCATCGACCGGAACACGTGGCAACAAGGCTTTGGTCGTAATCAACATCTTCGCTTCTGAATCAAGCAGCCGATCCCGAACGGCTTGCTCCATGAAAGCTTCAAACAACGGACCCACGATGGCTCCAACTTTCAGGGCACCGAGCAGAGCAAAGTACAGTTCTGGTGAACGTGGCATGAAGATGAAAATTCGATCTCCTGCTTGGATTCCTGCCTCTGTCAGGACGTTTGCCGCCTTATTCGTCAATCGTTTCATGTCCGCATACGTAAAGCTTTGTTCGGTCGTACCGTCAAAGTAGACCAATGCTTTTTTATTGGCGCGTTCACCTTCAGCATGACGATCGATTGCTTCATAGGCCATATTGACTTTCCCCGTCGTCGCCCATGAAAAATAGTGTTCTGCTTCTTTCCAATCATATGAATCTGATCCATCATATTCGGATAACCAATGCTTTCCCGGAAGCGCTTTCAAAACTTTCATGTCTCGTTCCTCCCCTTCGCTGTTCTCTTCTACATTATAAGCTAGTTATCGTGTAGTTCAATCCATTTGCCGTCAATTTGTTAAAAAATCCCTCTCTTTCTCGACCTGCTTTCGACTATAATATACAAGAAGGTGGTGACGCTTACATGTTTGAAAAACAATTCAATCATCGTACTCATGAAACATCGCTTGGTCCAGTTGAAATCGAGGGACCCGTCCCAAGCCAGGTCCTCGCTACGTACACGCTTGATCCAGGATTGACAGCCTTCCGACAACCACTCGAACAACATCAGGCACTTGTTGAAATCGCGGATCTTGAAGAAGGACGGATCATCGTCGCAAGACAAGGGACCGACATCATCGGTTACGTGACGTTTCTGTACCCCGATCCGTATGAGACATGGAGTGAAGGAAATAACCCGTATATTTTAGAATTAGGTGCCATTGAAGTAGCTGCCTGTTTTCGCGGACAACAGATTGGGAAAAAACTACTCGAAGTGTCGATGCTTGATCCCGCAATGGAACATTACTTAATTTTGACGACTGAATATTATTGGCATTGGGATTTAAAAGGAAGCGGCTTATCCGTTTGGGACTATCGCAAAATCATGGAAAAAATGATGAATCATGGTGGTCTTGTCTTTTTTCCGACGGATGATCCAGAAATCGCCTCGCATCCTGCCAATTGTTTAATGGCACGCATCGGAAAACATGTCGCATCCGAAGTCGTCGCGCATTTTGATGCGTTACGACTCCGCCGTCGCTTCATGTACGATTAAGGAGGGTTCGCATGTTAATCGAACAAATCATGAAGACACACTGCATCACGATTCAACCAACAAATTCGATTGCTCATGCTGCTGATCTGATGCGCCGTCATCAGATCCGTCATCTCCCGGTGACGAATGCCCGACATGAACTGCTCGGGCTCATCGGACTCACGGAGATACAAAGCGCAAGTAGTGTCTTTCATCCCGATACCTTTTTAGCGGATCAACAAAATTCCGTTTCCAGCATCATGCAACGGACACCGATGACTGCCCATCCATTAGATTTCATCGAGGATGCCGCTGTCTTGTTTCATGAACACCGCCTATCTTGTCTTCCAATCGTCCGCGGTCGTCGGCTAGTCGGATTGATTACGGAAACGGACTTGTTACGGACATTCGTCCAGCTGACCGGTGCACTCGAACCGAGTTCCCAAATCGAAATCCGGGTCGAAAACACGGCCGGGACTTTAGCAAAAATTGCCGGTTTACTTGCCAAAACGAATGTCAATATCTTAAATGTCTTAGTATATCCGACCGATGATCCGTACGTTCGTATCGTTGCCTTTCGTGTCCAGACGATGAATCCTATCCGCGTCATCGAAAAATTACGAAAGGAAGGATTTGATGTGCTCGGTCCTGATGTCAGTCGATGAAGGACTTTGCCTATGTGTACAGTCAAGAAGAAGCACACTATCGTTTTTCAGACACCCACCCTTTCAACCCCATCCGGTTGGAGTTGACGGTCTCTCTGCTTGAAGCAATGGGCGTGCTTGATACGGTAGACTGTCGTGCTCCTCGACCGGCAACAGACGAGGAATTATTGCTGATTCATGATCCGGACTACATACAAGCGGTGAAACTCGCAGGACACGGCGAACTTTCTCCGATGAAAGCACAGATGTATGGTCTTGGGACGGAAGATACCCCGCTATTTGACAAGATGCATGAAAGTGCGGCGTTGCTTGTTGGCGGAACGATTGAAGCGTGTGATCTTGTTTTATCCGGTCAGTATCGCCGGACTTTTCATATCGGCGGTGGTTTGCATCACGGTTTCCGTGGACGTGCTTCCGGATTTTGTATTTATAACGACACGGCCGTCGCAATGGCGGCGATGATCCAGAAATACGATTGCCGGATTTTATATGTCGATACCGATGCGCATCATGGCGATGGCGTGCAGTGGGCTTTTTATAATCGATCTGATGTCATGACCGTTTCACTTCATGAAACGGGACGGTATTTGTTCCCTGGAACCGGTATGGTGACAGAGCGTGGAGCTGAGGAAGGCTATGGTTGGAGTTGGAACGTGCCGTTTGATGCCTTCACGGAAGATGCTTCTTTTTTGCACGCTTACCGGACCGTTTTGTTCGAAGCATGCGAACTTTTTAAACCCGATCTCATCATCACGCAAAACGGTGCAGATGCACATGCTCTCGACCCACTGACACATCTGTCCTTAACGATGGAGAGTTATGAACAGATTCCACAAATTGCCGTCGAAGCCGCCAATCGCTATACAGATGGACGGATTGTCGCCCTAGGTGGCGGTGGGTATGATTGGTACCGGGTTGTCCCCCGTGCCTGGAGCCAAGTCTTTGCTGCTTTGACCACTCGTCCGCCTTTTAAAGGCGATCTTCCCGCTTCGTGGGTCACACGCTGGCAGACCGAAAGTCCGGACGTACCGAAAACCTGGCGGGATCGCTTTCCGCTCTATCCGACGATTCCAAGGCGTCCTGAAATCGAGGAGAAAAACTGGGAAACGGTCAAACGGCTGCTTTGGCCGTTTGTAAACGACACAAAAAAAGAACACTTGTCGGCTCACTCCCCCTACTCCAAATAAGGAAAAACGTCTTGTTCTTTTCACAATTAGTTCGTTAGGACTTCACACGTTCTTGGTATACTGAATAAGGTCTCATTACTTTACTTAGTAAACGAACAATTGGGGGAACAAAAGATGAAGAAAACAACGATTGGTTTAACGGGGGTATTTTTAGCAAGTGGTTTGTTACTCGTCGGATGCGGCAATGATAAACACGCGATGGATCATGAAACGATGCAAGGGTCTGGAAAACCAGCTGTTGACGTCAAGGTCGATGTTCCGGCAAAAACAATGGAGAGTCAAAAAGTCGTCTTCCAAGCGACCGCACTTGAGAACAAAAAAGCAGTAACCGTCGAAGACGTGACGTTTGAAGTCTGGAAAGCAGATGAAAAAGAAGCTGCACATAAAAAAATCAAGGCAACTTTAAAGAAAACCGGTACCTATCAAGCGGAAGCGAAGCTTGCGGAAGGTGAATATGAAGGACTTTATCATATCAATGATAAAAAAGGACTCCATCACATGGACAAGATTTCTTTTGTCGTCATGAATCACTCGCATGAAAAAAAAACAGCAAAGCCGGCACATGAGCATGAACACGCGGCTGCAGAGGGCTTAACCGTTCACTACATGGGTGCAAAAAAGACGATGGTCGGAGCAAAACTTCCGATTGCCTTTCATGTCTTTCTCGATGGCAAACCCCTCCAGGCCGATGTTCAAATCGAAGTCATTGAACCGAGTGTCGAGAAGCACACGTACATTCCTTTGACGAAACAAGCGGATCAATACGTGGGTGAGGTATCCCTTACTCATCCTGGTACTGCAACAGTTCGTCTGCATGTCGAAAATGACCAATTGCATCATCATCAGGATCAACTCGTTACCGTTAAGAAATAATCATACAAAATCCCCTTTGCTTTTCCGTTAACATCTTGGAAAAGCAAAGGGGATTTGTTGTTTTCACGAAGAACGGGTCGAATCTCGTTGTTCAATCCGATGCGGTAACGTCACATCGTTTGTTTCGATTTCTTCTTTGTTGAGGATTTTAGTCAACAAACGCATCGAAACTGCACCGATATCATACATCGGCTGGACGACCGTCGTCAGCTTCGGACGAATCATCGTCGCAAGACGGGTATTATCGTGACCGATGACTTCGAAATCTTCAGGCACTTGATAACCGGCATCTTGGAGCGCATGAATGACACCCAATGCCATCTCATCTGTTCCAGCAAAGATCGCACGTGGGCAATCTTCTCCGAGTTCCAGCAACTGGTTCATGGCTTTCATTCCCGAATCATATGTGTAGTTTCCGAGGACTACGTTCTGTTCGTCAAACGGTAAGTTCGCTTCTTCCAAGGCATTACGGTAACCTGCAAATTTCTTTTCTCCGTTAATTTGCTGTTCGAGCGGTCCTGTGATGAAACCGATCTGTTTATGTCCATGATCAATCAACGACTTCACGGCATCATGTGCAGCACTTTCATAATCGATGTTGACGGCAGGAAGGTCATAATCTTGATTTAACGTCGCAGCTAACACAATCGGAACAGGGGATGTCTTGAATTCCCGGACAAGGTCTTCGTGTAAACGACCACCCATGAAGATGATCCCGTCGACCTGCTTCCCGAGTAACGTATTTAACAAATGGATTTCTTTTTCCGGATTTTGATCCGAATTACATAAGATGATATTGTATTTGTACATCGTCGCGACATCTTCAATCCCTCGCGCTAAATCTGCAAAAAAGATATTCGAGATATCCGGTACAATCACACCAACCGTCGTTGTTTTTTTACTTGCGAGTCCTCGTGCAACGGCATTCGGACGGTATCCGAGCTGATCAATCGCATCCTGGACTTTCTTCCGCGTCGACGGTTTGACGTTCGGATTACCATTCACCACACGTGAGACGGTTGCCATCGACACGGCTGCTTCCCGTGCGACATCATAAATCGTTATATTACTGTTCAAAACAAATTCCTCCTTATTTTAGGCGATCATTTCGATTTCGTTTTCATTTTTATTTTCATTTTTAGGCAACACGAAAGGAAGACAGGAAAAGATATGTTTCTTTTCCCGTTCTTCCCTCATTGTAAAACGTTTTCATTCGCTATAGGTTACCCTTTTTAGAAAATCATTGAACGTTTAGTGCCGGAAAAGTGGAAGTCAGATTCTCGATGAACGAATCAAACTCATTAAAATCTAATTGTTGGTTCGCATCCGAGAGAGCGAGCGCAGGGAACGGATGGACTTCTACCATGACGGCATCTGCACCGATTGCGTAAGCCGCTTTCGCTGTCGGCAGGAGCAGGTCTTTGCGACCCGTCGAATGCGTCACATCGACCATGACAGGCAAATGCGTTTCTTGCTTCAAGATTGGGACAGCTGAGATATCCAATGTGTTTCGTGTCGCACGCTCATACGTCCGAATACCGCGTTCACATAAGATGACCTGCTCATTCCCGCTTGCCATGATGTACTCTGCTGCGTACATGAATTCTTCGAGCGTCGCTGACAAACCACGTTTCAATAGAACCGGTTTGTCCGTTCGGCCGACTTCTTTCAAAAGATCGAAGTTTTGCATATTGCGGGCACCGACTTGAATGATGTCCACGTATGGTAAAGCCGACTCAACTGCACTCGGCGTCATGATTTCTGTGATGACATGAAGACCATGGGCATCAGCGGCCTTTTTCAACATCTTCAATCCTTCTAAACCAAGACCCTGGAAATCATATGGTGATGTCCGTGGTTTGTAAGCTCCACCACGCATGAAGCGTACACCATGCTTCGCGAGTTGCTCGGCCACTTCAAAGACCTGTTCCTCACTTTCAACGGCACAGGGACCAGCAATTAACTGTTGCGAGCCGTCACCGATGACGTCATCTCCGATCCGGATGATGGTATTCGTCGGCTTTTGTTTACGCGACACAAGCAACTTGCGTGTCCGGTCTTCTCCTTGCAGTTCCAAAGAGGCCTTGAAAATTTCTTTAAATACGTGCTGTAGGCGTCCTGTTTCAAATGGACCATTGTTGCTCGCTGCAATCGATTCAAGCATCTGGCGTTCACGAACCGGATCATATCGATCGATTCCTTGCGCTCGTTTTACTTTACCGATTTCAACCGCTATCTCTCCCCGTTTGTTAATTAATCCAAGTAATTCTGCATTTACCAGGTCGAGTTCATCACGTAAGCGTTTTAATTCTGCATGTTGATCCATTCTTCTACCACTCCCTAATCAGCGTATAGCTCGTAATAGCAACTAATTATAGCGAACTCTTGTGAAATTGTATATAAATAAAGCGTACTCACTATTTAAAGTCAGTGAGTACGCTTAAGGATTACTTATTTTTTAGGTTGTTTTTCATGACTTAACTTTGACTGGGGATCATTGTCCTCGTCTTCTGTATCTTCTTCGTTTTCTTCCAATGCAAGATCCTCACGTAATTCAGAGAGTCCAGCCACTGTTTCGGTATCAAGTTGTTCGGCAACCGATGCTCCGTCGACTTCATCTCCGATTTCACGTTCAATGTCCCGGACAAGTTGTTCTGCTTCAGCGAGTGCTGCGTCAATGCTCGATTGATCTTTTTCAAAACCAGCATACTGTGCCGCTTCTTGAACGGTTGGATTTTTCTTTGCTTTTTCGATGACAGGAGCTGCTTTATCTTTTGCTAATTGAATCCATTCGCCTACGAGCGGTTCTGCTTTTTCACGAACGACTTGTGTTTGTTCGTTCAGACGTTGACGTGCTGGCGCTGTGCGCTCGTCGAGCATGCCGCGCATTTCACGACCTGATTTCGGACTCGACAGCAACGCTGCCGCTGCCCCAAGTAATCCCCCTACGATAATCCCGGCGAGGAACCCGCCACCTTTTGAAGTATCTTGTGCTTGGTATGGGTGTTGTTTTGTCATTGCGTACGATCTCCCTTCAACTCATCTGGAATACTTTCAACATCCGGCACAGAAACGACTTCTGGTGTCACCGGTGTTTCTGATTTTTTACGGAAACGGCGACGTGTTTTCTTTTCGACTGTCGTTGTTGCAGTCGTCGAAGAAGAGACATCTTGACCCGGTTCTGGTTTGTTTTTCTTGAAGAGTTCAACAGCAACTGAACCCCAGCGGACTGCTTGCGCAATCTGCTCTTTATTCGTATCGGCAGCACCTGCGACTGTATCCGAAACAGTTCGAACCGAATCCGTCACTTTATTGAGTGATGTGCCTAACTCTTCAATCGAGTTGGCTACTGGTGCAAGCAATTCCGTTTTTTCTTCAATCGTATCGACGAGACGATTCGTTTTATGTAACAACGCTGTCGTCTCCATCATGATGCCGTCTAATTGACGTTCTAATCCTGCCGTCGTATCGGCTACGTTATTGAGTGTCTTGCTTGCTGCGCTTAAGACGCGGGCAAGGAAGATGACAAGTACTACGAAAGCAATCGCAGCTACTAATCCGGCGATTCCGCCTAATGTGATTTCCATGATTCGTGCCTCCATTTTCTTTTGCTAGTGTCTTGTTGATAGTTCGACGTTGACGCAATCGTTCCTGCTACTCCAAATGGTTTATTTCCGTTACAATGATAAATGAAACCTACATACATCATTTGAGGAGGAACTTTTTTATGCGTGATCCACGTCTTACCCAACTTGCAACGAATTTAATAAATTATTCGGTTGCGCTTGCTCCTGGTGAAAAAGTATTAATCGAAAATTTTGGAATCGAACGTGAACTCGTCGAAGCCTTGGTCGATGCGGCCTATGAAGCAGGTGGTCTTCCGTTCGTTTTATTGAAAGACAACCGCATTTTACGAAAACTCTATCGCAATGCTTCGGAAGATCAACTTCAATTGATGGCGGATGTCGAACGAAAACAAATGCAGGCGATGGACGCCTATATCGGTTTACGTGCAGGCGACAACATCAATGAACTGTCTGATGTCCCGTCTGACAAAATGAAACTGTACGGACAGACGTTAGGTAAGATGCATACAGAAGACCGTGTGAAAGGCACCAAATGGGTTGTCTTACGCTTCCCGACGACTTCCATGGCACAACTTGCGAATCAATCGACGGAAGCCTTCGAAGATTTTTATTTCGACGTTTGTACATTGGATTATGCCAAAATGGGCGAGGCGATGACACCGCTTGTTGATTTGATGAATCGGACAGACCGCGTCCGTCTTGTTGGTCCTGGAACAGATTTAGCATTTTCAATCAAGGACATTCCCGCCATTAAATGTGCCGGCAATGCCAATATCCCGGACGGTGAAGTCTTCACTGCCCCAGTCAAGGATTCCATCAATGGGACGATTTCATACAACACACCATCACCGTATCAAGGATTCACGTTCGAAAATGTCACATTGACATTCAAAGACGGAAAAATCATTGAAGCGACTGCAAATGATACGGCACGCATTAATCAAGTGTTCGACACAGATGCAGGAGCCCGGTTCGTCGGTGAGTTTGCGATTGGTGTCAACCCGTTCATCCAACATCCGATGAAGGATATCTTGTTCGATGAGAAGATTGACGGCAGCTTCCACTTCACACCGGGTCAAGCCTATGCAGAAGCCTATAACGGGAATGATTCTTCTGTCCATTGGGACTTGGTTAACATCCAACGCCCTGATTACGGTGGCGGTGAAATCTGGTTTGACGATGTATTGATTCGTAAAGATGGTCGGTTCGTGCTTCCGGAACTCGATGTCTTGAATCCTGAAAACTTGAAATAAGTCAAAAACGGATGGCACATTCCTTATAGGATGCAGCCATCCGTTTTTTCATTATTTTTTTAACGTCGCCCGCAACATCCAAATCTGTTTTTCGATTTCTTTAGCTTGCGCTAACAAATCGTCTTCGACCGTTACATCCTGCGATTCAAGATGTTCGATGGCATCTAGCATCTCTTTCCGGACTTGTTGGAAATCACTGATGACCGATTCGACCATTTCATCCGCTGATAAACCTGATTTCGCCTCTTCAAGCGTCGTTTGTTCCAAATATTCTTTTAGTGTCGCAGAAGGCATTCCGTTGTTCATTAACAGACGTTCTGCTACGACGTCATACTGTTCAGAGACCCATGTATACAATTCTTCGAGTTTTACATGTAACGTCAAAAATTCAGGACCTTTGATGTACCAGTGATAGTTATGGAGTTTTACGAACAGGACACCATAGTTCGCCACCTGTTGGTTTAAAGCAGTTTTAGCATGATTACTAATCATCGTAGATTTCTCCTCTCAATAAAAACTGTGTTTTGTTCTATATCATCTTTATCCTTAAATAACAAAACTTAAACATGATTTCATGAGAGAATCTTCCGATGTCCGATTTAGTGGAACCGACCTTTCAGACTCACTGTGGACGCTTCAATCCTTTGAGCATGTATCCACCTTTAAAATCAACCGAGTCAAATGCTACCAGAAAAGCCTTTGGTTCATATTCTTCGACCAGGTTGCGTAAGATCTTCATTCGTGTCCGAGCAGCTAGCACATCCAAGCGATAACGAATCCCGTCCCGCCCTTGTCCTTGATAATGGGTAACACCAAATCCATTGTCACGGATGACTTGAATCAACTCCGCCGGGAAATCCTGTGTATGAACTTGAATCATATTGTATCCGATGGCAAGTTTTCGTTCGATAAATCCTCCAATCAAGATACCGAAGCCAAAGCCGAGTGCATAAACGATCATCCCAAGCGTCGTCAAGTCCCGGAAGACGACCCCCAGTGCAAAGATGTAAATCAACGTCTCAACTGTTCCTAACGCACCTGCAATGACAGTTCTTCCTTTGACGAGCATGATGGTCCGCAATGTCAAGACGGGCACGTAAATCAGTTGTAATAATAAAATGAGCAAAATCTGTCCCATGACCTCTTTCCTTTCTAAATAACATACACCCACTATTCCAAAAATCAATTCAAGATGCAATGAAAAGTTAACGATTTTCCGAGTCAATAATTCCTCCTTTTTTACTGGTTCACGAAACCGACAAAAAAAGACACCGACAAATTTCCGTCAGTGTCCGATTTGCATATTTATATTCACTTCGTACCTTCATACTGCTTTTGATACGTTTGAATGTCCCCTGCTCCCATGAAGAGCAATACGGCATTTTCATGTTTACTTAACAGTGATACGTTGTCCCGTGTCAGAATATCCGATCCCGGTACTTTTTCTTGCAGATCCTCTACACGAACTTGCCCTTCTTGCTCACGTGCTGATCCAAAGATTTCACACAGATACGTCGCATCTGCTTCACGTAACGATGTCGCAAAATCATCCATGAATGATTTCAAGCGAGTGTACGTGTGCGGTTGGAAAATTGCCACGACTTCACGATCGGGATATTTTTTCCGTGCCGATTCAATCGTTGCACTGATCTCTTTTGGATGGTGCGCATAATCATCAACTAGAATCTGTGAACCAAAACTTGATTCACTGAAACGACGTTTAACGCCACCAAACGAAGACAGACGTGCTGCAACATCTTCTTTGCTTAATCCTTCGTACTGGCAGATTGCAATGACAGACAATGCATTTAAGACATGATGCTGTCCAAAACCAGGAATCAAGAACGTGCCGTAGAAATCATCGCGGAGATAAACGTCAAACGATGTCCCGTCCGGTGTTGATGTTGCGTTTTCCGCTCGGAAATCATTGTTTTCGCCAAAACCATAATACAAGACAGGAACATTCGCCTGGATGTTCTGAAGATGTTCGTCGTCTCCACACGCTACGATCGCTTGTTTGACTTGCATCGCCATCTCTTGGAAGGCTGATACGACGTCGTCGATGCCTGTAAAGTAGTCCGAGTGATCAAAATCGATGTTCGTCATGATCGCATAATCCGGTTTGTAGTATAAGAAATGTCGTTTGTATTCACACGCTTCAAAGACAAACGCCTTTGCGTCTTCAACACCGGCACCAGTTCCGTCACCAATCAAGAATGCCGTCGGCGTGATGCCACTCAAAACGTGTGACAATAAACCAGTCGTCGATGTCTTACCGTGCGAACCTGTAATCGCAACCGATCGGTATTCATTTGCCAAATACCCTAAAAAGTCATAATAGTGATAGATCGTTAAATCCAGTTCCTTTGCCCGAGCAATTTCTGGATGATCATCACCAAAGGCATTCCCTTGGATGATGACTTGATTTTCTTTAATATTGTCCGCACTAAACGGGAAAAACGGAATTCCTTTTGCCCGTAAGGCATCTTCCGTAAAAATATGCTTTTCAATATCAGAACCTTGCACTTGATGATTCATTTCATGTAGCACTTGGGCAAGCGCACTCATCCCAGTCCCTTTAATCCCTACAAAATGATAGTTTGTCATATATGAGCCCTCCAATTCACGTTCCGGTCCGTACCATCGGGCTTGGGTACAAAACCTGTACCATTATAGCAAACCGATTTATTTTTTACCATGTAAATTATTTTGTTCCCGTCGTGCACGATACATTGCCATTAAATCTTTTGTTGTCATCACAACGTTTACAGGTGGTCCGATTGGCTTTTTGATCGACACCTGATCCGCTTGCGGAGTTACCGTTTCTTCGATTGTTGTCACGGAGATATTTGCCGCATTTTCATCCGTCACTTGGAATGCCGTTTCTGATTCACGGACTTCGTTTTCTTCTGTCGCTACGACATGTAAGATTTCCGGCTGCATTTCTTCCGCACGATCTTCCGGCACTTGTTCGATGATTGGTTCAGGAACAAGTAGATCAGAATCAGTCGTCGGGACTAGACCCGCATCTGCTTCAGTCGAATCTGTCTGTTCCATCGTCTCGATCTCTGATGTTTCATTCGTCTCATCCGTTGCTTCTTCCAACCGGACTTCGTTTTCTTCTGTCGCTACGACATGTAAGATTTCCGGCTGCGTTTCTTCCGCACGATCTTCCGGCACTTGTTCGATGATTGGTTCAGGAACAAGTAGATCAGAATCAGTCGTCGGGACTAGACCCGCATCTGCTTCAGTCGAATCAGTCTGTTCCATCGTCTCGATCTCTGATGTTTCATTCGTCTCATCCGTAGCATCTGCAAGCGACTCTTTCGTTTTTTCCTCTTTAAGCTCACTTGAAACCTCAACTTCTGATTCGTCTGAAATTCCCTCTTCATGGATCGACCGTTGCTTTTTAGGTCGCTGGAATCCGTAAATAGGCGATGGAACATCCGTCAACACGAAGCGATCTTCCCGTTCTTCTTTTTTCGGACGCTCAACAGGCTTCGTTTCTTTTTCGCCTGCTAATTCTCGTCGGATTCGTGCTGCCTGTTCCTTTAACGACTGCTCATAACGATTGCTCATTCCTTCACCCCTCCATCTTGTTAAAAAATCGGTCGAATTATCGACCGATTAAAAATGCCTCTCCTGTTTGCGCTGATTCATCCAACACAAGAATCCCTTTGACTTGTGGCGCATCTGCCAGACCGAGTTCACGTGCAGAACAAAGCATGCCGCTTGAGGCTACTCCGCGCAGTGCGGACGGACGAATGATCAAACCAGAAGGCATGACTGCTCCCGGCTTCGCCACGACCACTTTTTGTCCGGCTTCGACATTCGGTGCCCCACAAACGATTTGCAACGTATTTCCGTCCACATCAACTTGACAGACCGATAATTTATCAGCGTCCGGATGTTTTTCAGCAGAAGCAACGAATCCAACGACGAACTTCGGTGAATAGTCGATGTCATCCGCAACGAATGTAATGCCTTCTTCTGCTAAGATCCCTTGGATCGTTTGAACGAGTTCCGGTGTCAGATCAACCGCCCCAACACTGCTCAGGTCAAACTTTTCCGATGCCTCAAAAATATTGTAACCAATGACGTCTGTGCCATGGAAAATCGTCGCGACACGTCCTTTTCGTTCAGCTGTGATTTCAGCACGCGGAGCGTCTGCTAAGATGACCATTAAAACGTCACCGACACCTTCTTTATTATAAAAAACATTCATTCAATCCATGACTCCCTTCAAACTTTCTCACAATGCCTATTGTAGCAGATTATTTAACTTTTCGGCTGCTTGTTTTTTGCAAGGACAAAGACCGGTTCGAGATTTCCGTCGTCGTAGATAAACGGAAGTGCCGTGACGGGAACTCGGCCATTCGTAAAGAAATCAAACATCAATTGTTGCAAGACATCATATCCGGCATCGTTTCGAATGTCGGCGAAGATTAAGACGTCTTGATGCGGGATGCCGACCGCAAATTCACCTGCCATTTTTTCAGCATAGTCGCTTAACAATTGTTTATTTAAGACACGACTTGCCTCGTATCCGTCACCCGTACTTAAAAAGTAAAAGATGTTCCCAGCTACTTCATCGGTTTTAAAGGGGGCATCCAGTGTCTTCAAGTTAAAGCGTGCCGCTTCTGACAAATGTTCTGCCGTCCACCCCGCTTGTGCTAACAATTCTTCATCAATCAACCGATATGTTGCACCCAGATCGAGCGCATACATGATCTTTGTTTCACCCGTATGAGGTGTACTGATGATTTTCTTTCCGTCTTTTGTCTTATCGGCAAATGATTTCGCACGGATGACCGGGAAAACCTGCTGTTCATGCCCCGTTAACGAAACGGGTTCTGTCTGTTCCAGGACGGCTTTGATGTATTCAATCGTTTCTTCGACCGCAATCACACCACGTCGTTTCGCTTTTGCGACCAATGGGTTCAGACCTAAATCAACACCTGTCCGGTCCTGCTTCCGTTCGATGCGCAACACCGATTTTTCACGATCAAAATACGTGGTATAGCGTGATGTTTCAAATGCTTCCGTCACCATCCGACGAATTTGTTGTAGTTCCATGGCTCTTTTTCATCCTTTCCTATTAAAAAAAGCGAGACAGCGCTCGCTTTGATGTCAGACTGTTTCTAAAAATGCCGTGACTTGCTCCGGTGTTTTTCGTTCTTTCCCGACATAACGACCTGTTTCTGCATTATCGCGGTAAGCCACGAAACTCGGAATACCGAAGATGTCCATTTCCTGGGCAATTTCAATGTGCTCGTCACGATCGACGTAATAAAAATCAAATTCATTGAACGTGCTTTCCATCTCCGGCATGAACGGATCTAAAAACCGGCAATCCGGACACCAATTGGCGGAGAATAAAAAGACTGCATTTCCTTGTTTCGCTTCATCAAACTGTTGTTTGGATTCTAACTTCTTCATCCCTATCGACTCCTTTAGTACAAGCTGTTTTCATTGGCTTCATCATAGCATATTCGAATGTTTCTGTGCGTTTTCGCGCTCTGTTTGCTATACTGCAACTAGAAAATGTCTCGAAAGGAAATGACTATGACTGACCAACCTATCAAACATCCCTTCGAACGATTCGTCGGTTTTGTCGGCATGACGAGTTGCCTTCGGTACGGTTATTCGTTCATTGATTCCGAACGGAGTTTACCGCAGATTCTGATGTTACTCGTCGTCGGTTTTGCGCTCATCATGTTGCTCGAACTATTCACCAAGCGACTTGCCCGAAAATTACCAATCGTTCGGATGCGTTATTTGCTTCCGCTTTATGTTTTGTATTTGTATGTCTTCTTTATTAGCTTCTACTCCAGTTCATTTGGTTTTTCGCTGTGAAAACAGGAATCGTTCTTCTTTACAGATTTTACGAACGTGAAAGCTCATATCGGGCGTAGCCCGTCTTTAGACATGGGATGAAAGTGAGTTCGGATGTGAAACACATCCGACATTTGGGTATAAGTGACCTATAGACAAGTACAAGTCTCTAAAACGCTAGTGTCCATCGTCCTTTGATCATCGTATACGGTTCGGTTAAGAAACCATGTGACCGGTAAAACGATGTCTGTCGTCATGCAAAAGACGCTAAAACATAAGGTGGACACACCTGCAACGTCCTGTGGATGGTAACAGTCAACCAGCCTGAGAACCTATACGGTCTGTCTCAGGAGGGGTGATGGCACACCCTCATCTGAAGGCTTGAGCAAAACACTGTGCTCGCACAAGCACTTCAGAATCCCACTCACACCAAAGGTGTGAGTTTGCAGCTTGAGCCGCGGGAGTGTCAAGCTCGCTCTGTAAGAGTCGCGTCAAGCAAATGGTTTCATTTAGATAAAAACAGGGAGTGGATTTGAAATCCACTCCCTGTTTTATGTAAAGACTAACGGTTGTATCAGCCTATCTTTTAGTATTCAATCTTCAAATCACCATCTTTAATTCGTCCGATGCGCCGTAAGCCACGATAAATCAAATAACTCAACAAGGCAGGAGCGATAAAACATAGGACGATCACCGCTACATAATATTCCGCTTCAAAACCCATTGTCTTCAATAACATCAATGGACCGACAAGCCCACTCGTCCCCATACCCGAACCTTCTGGATTACTTTCTAGCGTCAACAAAACTGTCGCAAATGGGGCTAATATAGCTCCCGCAAGCGTCGGTGGTACAATCGTCCAGGGATTCCGGATGATATTCCCGACCTGCAGCATTGATGTTCCTACGCTCTGTGCGATGAATCCGCCAATCCCATTATCACGGTAACTGATGACACCAAAACCAATCATCTGAGCGGCACATCCAATCGTCGCCGCTCCTGCCGCCAGCCCGTCAAGTCCTAACATGATGCCGAGTGCGGCACTTGAGATTGGGGCCGTCAACGCCAGACCCATGACGGTCGCAACGAAAATCCCCATAATCAAAGGTTCCCGTTCCGTTCCCCAACGGATGACTTCTCCTAAATCCGTCATCAACGTTCCGATCCAAGCCCCGACGTACTTTCCGCTCACAAAGCCAATCAATAAGGTCACGAACGGTGTCAAAATGATATCGAGCCGCGTCGTTTTTGAAATCAATTTACCGATTTCAGTGGCGATGACTGCCGCTACATAACTGCCGGCCGGACCTCCAGCTTCATAACCAAATGCACCAACGGCAACCGCCGAAAACAGGACGAGTGGTGGCGCTTCTAACGCAAACGCCACCGCTACGCCGATCGCCGGTCCTGTCAACGCAATGGCTTGTTCTCCGACAGTGACTAAAAACGATGCATCGACTCCATTTGTCATCAGCCCTTCACCGATCGTCTTTAAAATTAATCCCATGATTAATGAACTGAAGAGTCCTAACGCCATATAACTCAGAACCGTGATGAAGTATATTTTCGGGCTGAGCAAGATATTTTTCTGTTTTAACAAAATGCCACTTCCTTCTGCTTAAAATCAAATTCATTATAACAAACACTCCAGAAAAAGAGCATACAATTGTTCATCACCTGACAAGACAATTTGAAATCAATAAAAAAAACCGAAGAGGAACTTGAACATCCTCTTCAGTCTAATTTCACTTCACTTGTAAAGTAGCTAGTGTCGTTGCATCAAGTTGTGTCACGAGTTTTTTGAGTAACTCTTTTGCTGCATCGTAATCATCCGTATGCATGATCGACGCATGCGTGTGGATGTAGCGTGCCGGCAGACCTACGACGGTCGTTGGAATCCCGTTGTTCGAGCGGTGGATGACTCCGCCGTCTGTTCCGCCTGCCCCAACATAGTATTGATACGAAATGTTGTTTGATTCCGCTGTATCTAAGACGTACTCCGTCATCTCTTTTGATAAGATCATGACACTGTCCTTAATCCGCAACAACGGACCTTGTCCCAGCTGTCCAAATTCTGTTTTATCCCCCGACGCATCATTTGCCGGCGACGCGTCGACGACGAATGCGACGTCAGGATCAATCAGGTTCGTTGCCGTTTGGGCGCCGCGTAATCCAACTTCTTCTTGGACCGTTGCGCCTGAGAATAAGACATTCGGATGGTCCGATGCTGTCGTTTCCTCTAATAACTCGATTGCCATTCCCACGCCATAACGGTTGTCCCATGCTTTGGCCATGATTTTTTTCGGGTTCGCCATCGGAGTGAACGGGAAAAACGGAACCGCCGGAATACCCGGACGAATGCCAAACGACTCGGCTTCTTCTTTTGAATCTGCACCGACATCGATGAACATGTCTTTGATCGCCATCGGCTTATTCCGAACCTCATCCGTCAACAGATGGGGCGGAGTTGATGCGATGACTCCGGGAATGATTCCCTTATCCCCGCAAATCGAGAACCGTTGTGCAAGCAAGACTTGACTCCACCATCCACCAAGCGGTTGAATGCGGAGCATCCCGTTTTTGGTGATTTGTGTCACCATGAAGGCTACTTCATCCATGTGTCCTGCGACCATGACTCTTGGGCCATCTGCTTGCCCTGTCCGTTTTCCAAAAATCGATCCGAGACCATCCGTAATGATTTCATCGGTCACCGGTGCAATCCGTTCTTTGACGAACTGTCTGACATCATGTTCAAATCCGGGTGCACCATTCAATTCCGTTAACGTTCGAAATAACTCTCTTGTTTTTTCATTCATATGTATCGCCTCCTGTTCATTCATTATACAAAATTTTGCTTCAATCACTTAACCTTTTGTTTCTCACTGGGCGAATTATTTGGTACAGTAGGAATAGAACCTGTAAGGAGGGGAATTTTAATGAAAAAACGCTATTGGATTATCGGTCTTGCAGCAGCTGTCGTTGCCGCTTTCGCAGTCAAGAAGGCTGTCGACAACAAACAATTATCTGCCGAGGAAGCGCTCGAAATCACGAAACGCACATTTTCAGCAAAAGGACGTGTCCAAGGTGCATGGATCTCTGCAACACCAGAGGCTTATGCATATGAGTCACGTGACTACCAAAGCTACAAAGGTGGCATCTCGGTCCTTGAAGGTGACGACGAAAAGACGTATCAATTTACTGTTGATGCGGAAACAGGTGCTTTACTCGAATATGCATAATATGTAGACCATGCTTCGATCGACGAAGTATGGTCTTTTTTTGAGGAGGAAAATTCTTTATGGATATGCTCGCCACGATTTTTGTGCTCATCGTCGCGTTAGAACACTTTTATATTTTGGCGCTTGAGATGTTTTTCTTATCGTCTCGTCCTGCGCTGCGTACATTTAATTTGACGAAAGAAACTGCCGCAGATCCCCGCATCAAGACGCTGTTCGCAAATCAAGGGTTGTACAACGGTTTCCTTGCCGCTGGTTTGATTTTCGGATTGATTCTCGGTTCGTCCGTTGTTCAACTTTTTTTCCTCGCTTGCGTCATCATTGCCGCTCTTTACGGAGCCGCGACGGCCAGTCTTTCGATTCTCTGGAAACAAGGTTTACCTGCAATTATCGCTTTTTTACTCGTTTTGTTCGTTTGAATGAAAAAACACCCGATGTGAGCCATATGGTTCACATCGGGTGTTTTGGTATTCCGTCTTGATCAACGCGGATTGTCATTACGTTCGTAGATCGGGTTCATATATTCTGTAGTAGAATACAGGCGCGGTACGACGACATATAACATGATGGCTGGTACAGCAATCAATAATAACATCAGTAACATCGGTAACCAGTAGACAACTTTTTGTTGCAAGTTATCCGAGTTGCTATCGATGTATTCTTTGACGCCATCTACTTTAGCTGCATCTGCACTTGTAAGTAATTTGCCGCTATCTGCGTTATAGAAATGAATTTCACGTTTCATTGTAATGAAGATTCCATCACGAACCGTCTCAATGACAGCAATTCCACCAATAATCTGTTCACCTTTTTCACCAGTAAACATTTTTGGATCTTCAATCTCAACAGATCCTTTTTTATAATCGTAATGCGTACTCTTCAAATCCTCATCAAGTGCTTTTTGCATAGATGACGTATCAATCGCAGCGAATACCGATTGACCGATACTTAATGCGAGAAAGAGTGCTGTTACGAAGGCTAAGCTTTTTTGCCACATCCCCAAATTCCCCCTTTACCTGTAAATACAGTTCTTCAGTCAACAACATTGTACCAATTAATAAGAAAAAAGTGTGAAAGAAATGCTAGGAAAATAAGAAAACTTTTTGTCCAAATTAATTATCGTACGTCGCTTCCATCCGATAAATCGGTTGACCAAGTGCTGAGAATCGTTCTTCGTATTCTGTTCTGACGTTATTTTCCGGCTCATTGGCGTGTAAATCAAGCGACATCCAATCAAATGTCATCCCGTAAGCCGACATCGTCATCAGACTCGATTCAAATAATTTCCGGTTATCCGTCTTAAAGTGAATCTGCCCGTTCTTCGGTAAAATCTCTTCGTATGTCGAAAGGAATGTTTTGTATGTCAAGCGTCGCTTCGCATGACGTGACTTTGGCCAAGGATCAGAGAAGTTCAAATAAACACGGGCAACTTCTCCTTTTTCAAAGAAGTCACGTAAGTCTTTTGCATCGACAGTCAAGACACGGACATTTTCAAGTGGTTCTTCAACCATCTTCTGAACGATTGCAACAGCAACGCTCTCAAATAACTCGATTGCGATGAAGTTGACCTCCGGATACTGTTTTGCCATCCCTGTGATGAAGGCCCCTTTGCCCGAACCGACTTCGATGAAGATCGGATTTGTATTCTTAAATTCGCTTGACCAGTTTCCTTTTAAAGTTGACGGGTCTGCTATATAGATGGAGGATTGCTCTTTCATATAATCCAGTGCCCATGGCTTGTGGCGTAAACGCATACTGCTCATCCTTTCGATTCTTAAATTATCCGCAGATAAGTTTATCATGATTCGGGTAAATATATAAGATGTTCTTCCTACTCTCAAAAAAGAATGTTCAGCAGATCGTCACTTGAGAATTAGTGAGCAATCTACTACACTGACAGTACAAAGGTTTTTCATTAAAAGGAGGTTTTATTGATGGATGACTTCTTGATCTCATGGGCTTCCCCGATCGTCCTCGTCATGGGTGTAACTGCCCTTTTCGTTTGGGCGACGTTTGGTAAAGTCAACGCTGAATAATCGTCAAGTCAAGGCATCTTGTGTTCATCACAAGGTGTCTTTTTTAGTTTCTGAACGATTGACCTTGGATTATCACTAAAACAGTTGTATAATTTCGTTGAAACAGTTTTTTAATTACAGCTATCGAACAACCAAAACTATTGGTAAAGAAGGAGAATTGTAATGAAAGAAAAACAAAACAGAGAAAAAGAAAATATGATACAGAAGAAAACAGGCGCCGATTTAGTCGTCGACACCTTGATTGAACAAGGGGTCGACTATATTTTCGGAATCCCGGGCGCGAAGATCGACTCCGTGTTCAACGTTCTTCAGGATCGTGGTCCGAAACTGATTGTCGCACGCCACGAACAAAATGCCGCTTTCATGGCTCAAGCCATTGGTCGTTTAACGGATAAACCGGGTGTCGTCCTTGTCACATCAGGTCCCGGCGCTTCGAATCTCGCGACTGGTCTCGTCACGGCCAACTCGGAAGGTGACCCGGTTGTCGCGATCGCCGGTGCCGTGCCGCGTGCCGATCGTCTGAAACGGACTCACCAATCGATGGACAATCAGGCTCTCTTCACACCAATCACGAACTTCAGCGCCGAAGTTCAAGATGCCGATAATATTCCAGAGGTCTTGTCGAATGCGTTTCGGACTGCTGAAACGACGTCCGGTGCCACTTTTGTCAGCATCCCGCAAGATGTTGGTCTAAGTGAATCGAACGTCACCTCCTTTAAAGCAGTCCCGACACCCAAACTCGGGATCGCTCCAGAAGAGTGGGTCAACGAGACAGCAACGTTAATCGAGCAAGCTCAGTTACCGGTGTTATTACTTGGTATGCGCTCGAGTCAACCACATGTCGTCCAAGCGATTCGCGCACTCTTACAACGGGTATCGATTCCTGTCGTCCAGACGTTCCAGGCAGCCGGTACACTTTCGCGAGAACTCGAATCGAACTTCTATGGCCGCGTCGGTCTATTCCGCAACCAACCAGGGGATTCCTTGTTGGCAGAAGCCGATCTCGTCTTAGCGGTCGGATATGACCCGATCGGCTATGATCCGAAGTTCTGGAATCAACCTTCCCACGACCGGACTTTGATTCACCTCGATCAGATGCGCGCTGAAATTGATCACTTCTATCGCCCGGACCGGGAACTTGTCGGTGATGTCGCAGCAACGATCAACGCCTTATCTGACCGTTTGAATCCACTGACCCTCCCGACGAGTTCAACGGAGTTCTTGCGTGGTCTTCAACAACGGCTAGAGGAACGAGATATTCCACCAATCGCCAAAGACTCTCTTTTGACACACCCACTCTATTTCATGAAAACATTACGGGAACAAATCGCTGACGATGTGACCGTTACCGTCGATGTCGGGTCTCACTATATCTGGATGGCTCGCCATTTCCGTTCGTATGAACCACGTCACCTTTTATTCAGCAACGGCATGCAGACACTTGGCGTCGCCTTACCTTGGGCAATTGCTGCGACGCTCGTTCGCCCTGGTAAAAAAGCCGTCTCGATTTCTGGTGATGGCGGGTTCCTTTTCTCCGCGATGGAGCTCGAAACTGCCGTCCGACTGAATGCACCACTCGTTCATTTCGTTTGGCGTGATAGTGGTTTTGATATGGTTGCTTTCCAACAAGAAATGAAATACAACCGGAAATCGGGCACATCGTTCGGTGAAGTCGATCTTGTGAAATACGCCGAAAGTTTTGGTGCCAAAGGACTCCGCGTCAACCATCCATCGGAACTCGTCTCCGTCATGGAAGAAGCATGGAAGACGGAAGGTCCCGTCATCGTCGACGTTCCGATTGACTACAGTGATAACATCACGCTTGGTAAAGAAGTACACTTGGATCAACTTAACTGATAGGAGCTGGAAACGATGCAACACGATGATACGTTACTTCAAATTTCAACGATGATGGCGTTACTCGATGGTGTGTTTGAAAGCGAAACGAGTTATGCCTCCATTCTCGCAGGACACGATTTCGGTATCGGAACGTTCGATCATCTAGATGGTGAAATGATTGGGTTTGACGGAGCGTTTTACCAGCTCCGTTCTGATGGCAGCGCCCGACCACTCGACCCAGAAACGACAACGCCGTTCTGTTCCCTCACCCGATTCACTCCAGAACACTCGTTCCAAATGGATCAGGTGATGACGAAACAAGCGTTTGAACAGTGGTTGAGTGAGCAACTCCATACCGTCAACAGTTTTTATGCAGTGCGGATCGACGGAACATTTTCTGAAGTCAAAACACGGACGGTCGCCCGACAAGAAAAACCGTTTCGACCGATCACAGAAGCCGTCGCGACACAAAGTGCCCGGACGTTCGAACAGATCGAAGGAACGTTAGCGGGTTACTTCACACCACGGTTCGGTCACGGTATCGCCGTCGCTGGGTATCACCTTCATTTCATCGACAAGGAGCGCAGCGGTGGTGGTCACGTCTTCGACTATACGGTCCAACATGTGACCGTGACATTTGAAGAAAAACCCCGTCTGGATTTACGTCTTCCGACGACAGTCGATTACCGGACAGCTGATCTCGAAAGCCACGATATCGAACAAGAAATCAAAATCGCAGAAGGCTAAAAAAACGTGTGGACACTTATTTCTGTGTCCACACGTTTTTTGTCGTCATTCGGCATAGATCCCGCCTTATTCCCCCTGCTCAGTCTCAAGCAGTTGTTCTAGAAAAAGGTAACTATCTGTCGCATCGGGATGAGCCGTATCTTCATACCAATAAATCGACAAAACAGCTTGTGCGACGACATACCAATACATCCGTTGTTTGAGTTCAGCCGTCAATGGATGACCGTAGCTCGCAAACCACTCCGGCCAGAATTCCTCATCCACATAACTGTACAGCATCATCCCTAGATCATAGGCACGATCCGCAATGATCGCATCATCCCAGTCATTGAGATACAGATGACCGTCTGTCCCGACTAACCAATTATTGTGATTCAGATCGGAGTGACAGACAACCTGTTCATCCGTTCTGACATACGGTAAACGCTCGGATAAATAGTCAATCGCCTGTTCAATCAGTTCAGGTTGCTTAAGTTCGGTTGGTTGAAAATACAAACGGCATTGTCGTAACAGCTCATCTGGCTCAATCGGGCGTTGGTCCAGCTGTTGCAACATGAATAACAATTCTTTCGAATCGTGAATTTTCCCAAGCAGGCGCGCCACTTCCGGTCGTTCCATCATTTCCGGTTCCAGTTCTTGACCTTCGATGAACTGTTGCGCACTAATGACATCCCCGCTATAAATCCGTTTTGTCCAAAGCAGTTTTGGTACGATCCCATCCGCAGATAAAATCGCCAGGAATGGCGATGAATTTCGTTTTAAAAAGAGTTTCGACTGACCGGTCGAAGCAATGTACGCTTCTCCCGTAATTCCACCTGCTGGCGTAAGGGTCCAGCCTTCGCCAAGCGCATCTAAAATATCTAATTCCATTATAATCCGCTCAACTTTTTAGTAGATTTGCCTTCAGGCACAATGCTTATCTTAACATGTTGCAATCGTTGTTGACAACGGAAGGACCATGATCCGGGCAACACCCTTCTCAATCGGCGTAACGGATGCGCGCTCTCCCTGTACATGGACGTTCCACCGGTTATGATCAAGCGCGATCTCAACAGATTCCATCGTCACATTGTGGACGACCAATGTCCGTTGCCAGGCATCATACGAATGGACGGCTTCGACTTCATAGGCGATGACTCCCGCGCGCATCGGTAAGAAATGAAAGAGTTCTTGAATCTGATTGGCTCGATGCAGCCGAAAACCACCGTGCATCCGACGAATTTGTAAGATGTTCTTGAGATAGTCGACCATCCGAGCATGCCGATCCCGTAACGTCCAATCGATTCGGTTGATGGCATCGGGTGCGTTGTAACTATTTTCGACTCCGCCTTTAGTCCGCCCGAATTCTTGCCCGGCATGAAGAAACGGTATGCCCGCTGATAAAAAGACAATCGTTTGGGCAAGTCGACTCATCTGCAGTCGTGTCCTTTCATCCAAATCCGGTCGAGCCAGCACCAACTTATCATATAACGTATGGTTATCATGCGCCTCGACATAATTGATGGAATACGTCGGCTCCGGAAAACGCCCCACTGTTTGACCCGCTAGTGTGATACTGCCTGCCATTCCGTTTCGAACCTCGCCTTCAGGCCAACCGTTTCCTGAAACAAAACCACGGTCGGTCTCACTGAACGTCGATCCTTTTAATGCATCTCGGAAGACATCATTAAAATGACCGACCTTAGGCATTTGTGACGCGAAGGAACTGGTTGCTTTTTGACGGTGCGGAAGTGGCGTCGCTAAATCCCAACCTTCCCCATACACTAAAATCGTCGGATCAATTGCATCTAACGCAGCCCGAACAGCATTCATCGTTTCGATATCATGAATCCCCATCAAATCAAATCGAAAAGCATCAATCCGAAAGACATCAGCAAAATACGTCAGACAGTCGACGATCATCCGCCTCATCATGAAACGTTCGGATGCCGTATCATTGCCGACACCGGTCCCATTGGCAAGTGTACCGTCTAATTCATACCGGAAATAGTAACCCGGCACCAGATGTTCGAGTGCCGAGTGCTCCCGGATGTAGACATGGTTCATGACGACATCAAACGTCACACGAATTCCCGCTGCATGTAGTCGTTCCACCATCTCGGCGTACTCCAAAATCCGGACTTTCGGATCGGTCGGGTCACTGGCATAACTCCCGGCAAGTGAAAACCACTGAACAGGATCATATCCCCAATTATACGGACTGCGACTCACTTCTTCTGTCGTCGTAAAAAAATGAACGGGCAGCAACTGAAGATGCGTGACACCAAGCTCAAGTAAATAGTCGATGCCCGTCGTCCGCCCCTCCGGCGAGACTGTTCCTGACTCCACGACGCCCAAGTATTGCCCAGGGTATGCAGAACCGGAAGACGGATCGACCGTGAAATCACGTACATGCGCCTCATAAAGAATGGCATCTGTTGGTTTGATTAAGATGGGACGTTTCTCGCGGTGTGGAAAATGTTGATCGATTTCATGCTCAATATCAAGCAACACACCAAAACAGCCGTTGGTGCTAACTGCTTTTGCATACGGATCAACGATTTCATGTGTTCCGAGATACGTCGTCACCCGGTACCGGTATAAGCTATGCTCCCATTGCCGCGGAACAATCAGGTGATGAGCACCCCGTTCCTGCCGAACAAGTTCTTTTGTTTCAATTTCCTGTTCTTCTTGATCGTAACGCACACACTCGATCCGCTCCGCGATTGGTGACCATACATAAAAAGCAATCTTCTCCTCCTGAAACACAAGGCCTAACGGTCCTTCGTAACTGTATTTACGGTCAAACAACATCGTCCGTACGATTTGACTCGGTAAAACACGAAGTCGCTCCTGGTCGGGTAATACGATTTCATAACACCGTTCCAACTCAATTGCTCGATCGAGCAGAAGTGTCAATTTGAATGTACCGTCACTCTCTTCTTGACTACTGATCCGGTGGTCGATCACCCGTCCATCGGATACAAGCAAAAAGTCATCCTGTCCGAACGGCGTCATCGTTTCCATCAAAATGGTTTGAAACGTCATGAATTCGACTGAAATCAGCCTGGCTTGTTGTGTTCCCGATTCACTGTTCCTCATCTCTTCACGCGACAATCGAATGTCTTGTCGCTTCCCTCCCTATTTACGAATCCGTTCATTTTCCTGACTGTTCAGTGCCATCTGAAATGTAACCGAAACCGTTTCCTTGAGGATTTGCTCACACACCCGCATCTGGGACGCTTTTGTATGTGGAGCAGACGCATTCATTTTCCGTAACCATTCACTAAAATCAATTTTACTGACATAGGTCGTCGTCGTCTCTTTTGGGATATGATCAAAATATCCTTGTGACGCGATGACGACGCGTTCAATTGGCAACATGAATTCCGAACCTAATATCATCCGTAAGACATCTTCCGTCCGTTTCAGACTAATCAACGGGTTGACGATATTTTTAGGCGACGCCTTAAACGGTTGCTCCCGCCAAAGTTTATCGCGTTTAATATGATAGATACTCTCTTCTCCGTCAAGCCAATCAAGCAGATAAATCCTAGACGGTCCGATGATAAACGGACTGAGTTCGACTTCGCCTTGTTGATACTGAATGACGGCCCGATAAAACATGCCGAATTGATCATTTAATAAATGAAGCATCTGATAAAAGTCGAGATGCCGTCTTAACGGTAGGCGCCAGATGTCTTCTTCTGTCGCTCCACCGGCTACATAAACTAACTTCTGCACTTCGACTCGTTTTTTATACCATTTATCAAAAGCCACCTTCGAAATCTGCTTACCGGGTACTTGAACGACCTCCGCTTTCTTAAACGGTTGCCACCATTTTTTAGGACGTACAATCGTTTCACCCGGAAACAACTCTCCCGCCTCCCATTTTTTTAAAACATTTGCATGATCCACAAGTTGTTGGTCTTTAAATCGTTTCGAGACTTCTAACGGATTTCGTTCATATCGACTTTCCAAATCATACAGTTTCATCAGCAATGCCATCATATCACCTCATTTATTTCTTCCCGAATTGAAACCGTGTATCGGCCTGATAGCGTGGTCGACTGGTAGGACAAATTTTATATAAAATGATTTCGTTTACGTCCACATAACTAGCCGGTATTCCTTCAGGAGGAAGAAGGGTTACTTCCTGCCTCCACTTTTTCGCTAGAGTAACGTGTGGAAGGAACGGTTGATGTGGGGTCGGATCTATTTTTTGCGCCAGTTGAAGCAATTGATTGTTTAATGATGGTCCGACCGCAAACACACGCGGACGTTCAGCCAAACCAAACCGTTCGAGATGGTCCAAATGGAGTGTCAATCCCGGCATCGTCTCAACGATGTCCAACAAACGAGTTCGCCAATCCGCTAACTCCGTTTCTGTCAAAGCGCCTAAGAAACGAAGGGTCAGGTGATACTCGTCCGGCTCATAAACCGTCTTATAATACTGCTCCAATTGTAAGGTTGTCGCAAATTGTATCAGTTGCTCGTCTGCTATCGGAAGGGCGATGAAATAATGTACGTCCATGCGAGTCACTCCTTGATTTTCCCACTGATGAGATAGAGACATGCTCCCAAGAGGCTACTACCTGTATATACCCAAAATACCGTATAGATGGTTCCTTGATCAAAAACGAAACCACTCATTAAATTAAATAACGCCGTTGCTAAACCGGTTGTCGTCGCCATGTACGTGCTAACCGCCGTCGCTACTGTCGATGCAGGTACCAGCGAACGGACATAGTCAAGTGCGACCGGAATCAACAGACCGATGATCAGTCCTTGTAATGCCGCAAGTATCCATAACGTCCAAACCGGTGGTTCAAGAGCCAACAGCCCTGTTCGCACTGCTGATAATAACGAGACGAAAACAAGGATCGGAATCGGACCAAACCGTAACATTACACGGGTTGCCACACGCATAAATGGAATTTCACATAGAACAGCGACAAAAAATAAAGTTCCGACGAGTGCCGTCGATTCTCCACGAATCGTCACGTAACTTCCGAAATAATAGTTATTAGCAAAAATCGGTCCGAACACTAAACTTCCGCCTGCCAAAAACAACAAAAAGCGTTTGTTGGAAAATAACGTCGCCAACGGAACATGTTCACGCTCCACCGATATGGCAGGAGTTTCTTCGATGCCGATCAGGACAAGGAACCCAAGCACAAGTGCTGCTCCACTTGCATAAAAAATCGCGCCGAGTGACCCTTGTTCCGTCACTTGACCTAAAATAAACACAGCAAGCGCAAAACCGGCAGACCCAAATAATCGTAATGCCCCATAGTCAACCGACTTTCGTTTTGAAAATTCAATCGCTAACGTGTCGACAAGTGGAATATGTGCACACTGGAACAATGCCCAAAGAGAAGCAATCAATAATAACAAAAGATAAACGGAGGTCAGCAAATAGCTGACCGTCAGGAGACCTGCTGCAAGTAACGCGACGAGCAACAACCGTTTCGGTCGTCCAAAACGGTCTGCCGCCATCCCCCAGACCGGTTGCAAGACAATCGACAATACAGGTCCCACTGCAACAATCGTCCCAATTTCGGATGCCGATAATCGGAAGGTATCATTTGAAAAATAAAGCGTCAAATACGGAATGAGTGCACCTTGCCCAAAAAAAATGAAAAAATAGAGTGCTTGAAAATGATATTTTTGACGATAGATCACAACTGACGCTCCTTTTAAGAATCAATCCCCCTATCACGATGGATTCGGGGGATCATTTCATTATGAAATTGACGATTGAACAAGCATGTATACGGTCTCGAAACAATGATTATTTCGCTAATTCGTAAATTGCTTCTGCGTAAATCGCTACTGCCAACAACAACTCTTCAAAATCAACATACTCATCCACTTGGTGCGCCACTTCCGGCCCACCTGGGAAAACCGGTCCAAATGCGACACCTGCCGTCAGAGAACGGGCGTATGTTCCACCACCGATCGCAATCAAATCTGCTTTTTGATTCGTCTGTCGTTCATAGACCGCGCTGAGTGTCCGAATCAACTCATGTTCCGGATCGACATGGTGCGGTGGCATATGGGTGCGTGTCTGCAACTCAAAACCGTAAGCACTCGCCGCTTCTTTGATCAGTTGCAACCGTTCCGTGAAGTCTGCACTGTATGGATAACGAATGTTGATCGAAGCAGTTCCTTGTTCCCCTTCGTAGCGGAAGACACCCCCGTTGATCGTCAAGTCGCCTGTTTCATCCGATGCTGCGACGCCAAGCGCCACCCCTCTTGAATCACGGAACATATGCACCGTCATCTCGATGTAACGCCGACCATTGTAATCCAAATGGAGGGTATTTAAGAAACGAGCCAAGTGGAGGGCGGCATTTTTACCATTGTCCGGTTCCATGGCGTGTGCTGCGACACCAATCACTTCAAAGACAAGTCCTTCTGCCGTGTCTTTGACCGTTCCCGTCAGCCCTTGTTCTTCCAGATGCTGATGGAACTTTTCTTCGATCGTCCCGCGTTCTGCCACACGAACTGTCGCTGTCGCATGCCCCGGAACCATGTTCGGGCGTTCTCCCCCTTCAAAACGGACGAGATGATACCCCGCATCGTCCGTTTTGACCGGTTTCCCTTGTGTCAGTAAACCATCGTATAATCCTTTTTCCGCATTGATGATTGGAAAGTCCGCGTCAGGAGCAAATCCAAGCGTCGGCATTTCTTCATGTTTGAAGTAATGGTTCACACAACGCCATTCACTTTCTTCATCCCCACCTGCAATCAAACGAATCCGTTTCGAAAGTGGCAACCCTAACTCCTTGACGATTTTTAACGCGTAATACGCCGCCATCGTCGGTCCTTTGTCATCGATTGCTCCCCGGGCGTACAACTTTCCATCTGAAAGCGTCGGATTAAACGGTCCATACGTCCAGTTGTCGCCTCCAGCAGGCACCACGTCCAGGTGGCACAGGATGCCGAGTAATTCCTGTCCTTGACCATATTCAAGATGCCCGGCATAACCGTCGACATTTTTCGTGATGAATCCATCTCGTTCGCCTAATGCGAGCATCCAATCGAGTGCGCGTTTGACTTCTCTACCAAACGGAGCACCTTCTTCGATCGTCGTTTCATCGAGGATACTTGGAATCCGTAACAACTCTTGTAAATCAGCTAAAAGATCCTCGCGTCGAGCCAAAACTTCTTCTTTCCAGTTGACCATTACACTTCTCTCCCTTATCCGCTAATTCGTTCACCTCTAAGTATAGCGAAAATTTGACAATGACGAACATCCAAAATACGAAATCTTTTGTTATTAGCCTTTAAACGAACATTAATAGACTAAAAAAGACTATTCATTCGTTAATGAGTATGTATTGATTGTGTTTTTTTTGAAAACGTTCGGTTAAATCACTTGCATTCTATACTAAAAGAGTTATACTAAAGGCGAAACAACTTAATTAGTCATCGTCTTTTGTCACCCGAAGCTTTAGAACACTATTCTATCCATTGGGGGAGTGGTTATACCAATGAAAGACTCTACAGACCGTATGTTGACCCGTATTAAATCGATTTATCTCTATATCAATGAGAACGGAGCTACTACGACAGCAGACTTGGTTGAAGAGTTCGGGATTACCTCAAGAACCGTTCAACGTGACTTGAATGTACTCGAATACAACAACCTCATTGTAAGCCCAAGACGTGGTACTTGGACATCAAGTAAAAAACAACGACAAGCCGGTTGATTAAGATGTTTCATCAGACTATTTTCTGTTACGACGCGAATTCTTCGCGTCTTTTTTTGTTATTTTTTTTTCAAGCAGGGTATATCTAGTTTGAGAAGGAGATGATGTCATGAATATTTTAATCATTGGAGCAAACGGAACAACAGGTCGAAAAATAGTCGAATTGATCGGCAAACATGGTCAACACCAAGCCATCGCCGTCGTCCGGGAAGAAAATCAGATCAATGACTTGATTGCACTCGGCGCTTCTGAAGTACGCCTTGGTGACTTAACAAAAGAGGTCACGGATGTCGTCAAAGATGCCGACGTCGTCATTTTCGCTGCTGGTGCCGGTGGAGCTTCTGAAGAATTGACGCGCGCCGTCGATAAGGAGGGTGCCATTAAGGTCATCGATGCGGCAAAAGCAAATGGAATTAAACGCTTCTTGATGCTCAGTTCAGTCGGTGCCGATCACCCGCAAGGTGATTTAAAAGTGTATCTCGAGTCCAAAGGGGCTGCAGACCGTCATCTAAAAGACAGCGGTCTTGACTATACGATCGTACGTCCTGGTCCACTCAGCTACGATGCGCCGACGGGTACGATTGAAACAAAAGAACATTTTGATTCGTATGAAGGACGAGAAGTTCCACGTGATGACGTCGCCGCTCTGTTCGTCACGTTGATTGATCAGCCGACTCAGACACATCAATTCGAAGTATTAAGCGGTCCTTATCCGATTGCGGAAGCTCTTCGAAATCAATGATAACCAAAAGGACGCCCTTCTCACGAAGAGCGTCCTTTTTTCATTCCGGTTTCCAGTCAAACAAGGCTAACTCACCTCGTGTCAATTCACGGTATTCGCCTGCTTCGAGCGTCGGATCGAGTGGCAATTGACCAATCGATAATCGTTTGAGATAGCTGACTTCCTTCCCAAGCGCAAGCATCATTCGTTTGACCTGATGGAACTTACCTTCCGTAATCGTCAGCTCAAGCGTCGACGTCTCATCCGTCGCTTCTAAGATGACGAGTTTACCCGGTTTTGTTTTATATCCATCATCCAGCGTCACACCTTCTGCCACTTCCTCGACATCCTCTTCCGTCAACATCCCGATGACTTCTGCATAATAGACTTTTTCGACATGTTTTTTCGGTGACATCAACGCATGATTAAAGGAACCATCATTCGTTAACAACAATAATCCTTCCGTATCCTTGTCCAAACGACCGACCGGGAATGGCTTAAAGTACGTGACATCTTCAAGCAGCAAATCGATGACGGTTTGATCCCGTTTATCTTCCGTCGCACTGATCACACCGGGTGGTTTGTTCATCATCAAGTAGACGAATTTTTGATACGTAACCGGTTCGCCATACAAAAGTACCTGTTGTTTTTCCGTATCGACATGTTGTTTCGGGTCGAATACGATTTCTCCATCGACTTGAATCGCACCAGACTTGAGTAATTGTTTCACTTCTTTGCGTGATCCTGCTCCCATGTTTGAGAGTAATTTATCTAGACGCATTTCCTCGTCCTCGTTTCATTGAAAATTTTCGTCCAAGCACTGCTTCAGCTAATCCACTCCAGATCGAAAGACCGGCAAACACAACAATCCCGACGGCTGCTCCGACAAGTAAGATGACGAGCGATCCGACTGTCGTGTCCGGAAGCCACGTATCCAATCCCCATTTGACCAGGGCAACACTCGCTCCCATGATCGCACTGATGATCATGATTAAAGAGGTCCGCCGTAAAACCGTATTAAACGGGAACTGAACCGTTTGCGTAATCCGGAAGAACATCAATCCGGTTGCAACAAGATATCCGAGAATCGTCGCATAACCTGCCCCTGTTCCGTCTCCGACCCAATGAATCAAGGGTGCATTGAGCAGATACTTCGTCAATAAACCGGCAAGCGTCGCAACGATCGTGAAATATTGCCGATTGATTCCTTGAAGGACAGCCGCCGTAACCGAATAAAGCGCGAGGAATAAGGCGCTAGGTGCGTAACTCAACAAGTAGACCCAAGCCGCTTGATCTTTCGGGAATAACACACGGAACGTTTCTTCGCTGAGTAAAATCATTCCGACGACAGCCGGAATCGTCACGAAAAAGGCCAGTTGATAAATTTGGGAAATCTGTTTCCGGACTTTTTGCATATCGCCTTGCGTAAAGGATGCCGTCAACAAAGGCGTCGCCGACAATGATAGACCCGTCGCGACCGACACGGGAATCAAGACGATTTTATGGCTATCTGCAATCAGATAGGCTGTCGCATTTCCTGCTGCTTCTAACGTATAGCCGATACTCTGCAAAGCCGCATTCATCGTATTTTGATCGATGACTTGATAGAGGGGCGTCGATAAACCGACCATGACAATCGGAATCGCATAGGTCAATAACTCTTTATAGAGACCGGATAGCGGTCGGTCGGGTGACACGACCGTCTGTCCCTCCCGTAATGCTTTCAGACCAGGCGCCCGTTTCCGGAAGTAATAGACGAGCACGACGACACTCCCGATTGCGCCGATAAAGGCACTGAATGTCGCAATCGTTGCTGCCCAAGCCGCATCTGAATCAAATAGATAAATCGCGATGCTGACTCCCGCTAGTAAAAAGATGATCCGGACGATTTGTTCCAAGATTTGCGAAATCGCGGTTGGACCCATCGATTGGTAGCCTTGAAAATAACCACGTGTCATACTCATTGCCGGAATCAGGATCAAGGCAAAGCTGACACCACGAATCGTCATCGTGACGGCATCGATGTACGATGCGGAATTGACGTCTCCTCCGGGAATCGCACGATGTGCCAAATAAGGCGCCAGTAAAAATAAGGCTAAGAACGAAATCACACCGGTAATCGACATGATTTTCAGTCCCGAACGATACAACCGTTCACTCGTATCATATTCGCCCATCGCATTATATTTCGCGACAAACTTCGAAACCGCGACCGGAATTCCAGCCGTCGCGAGACCAATCATGATGGCATAATAATTGTAGGCATACGTATAAAACATGATACCCGTCGCTCCGACCATGAACTGGAACGGAAACAGATAAATCAAACCAAGGGCACGTGAAATGAGTGATGCGCCGGACAATAACATCGTTCCACGAACGAATCCGGTATTGGTGGATGAAGTCTCTTGCTTTTTGTTGACAGTGGACATGATAACCTTCCTCGCGCTTTCTATTTTTTCTTGAATCAACCGACGTCTTAATATACAAGTTCTCTCTTGCACAATTGCAAATCATTATACCCCTCAGTTTGCATAAAAGAAAGAGACGGTTTGTTTACAGTACCAACTTCTGCTAAAGTGGAACAAGCAGAATCTAACTGAATGAGGTGACCACATGTATGATGTAATCGTAATCGGAGGCGGACCAAGCGGCTTAATGGCAACGCTCGCCTCGTTACAAGCAGGCGCGAAGACGCTTTTGCTTGATAAAGGAAGTAAGCTCGGACGTAAACTCGCCATCTCGGGTGGCGGTCGTTGTAACGTCACGAATCGAAAGCCACTCGAAGAACTCGTGCAATCGATTCCGGGAAACGGCCGTTTTCTTTATAGCGCCTTTTCGCAGTTCAATAATGAATCAATCATCGAACTATTCGAAGGGTTTGGTGTCGCATTAAAAGAAGAAGACAATGGACGGATGTTCCCGGTTTCGGATAAAGCAGCCGATGTCGTCCGTGTCTTAATCGATCAGATCCGTCAACACGGGGCAGAGATTCAAATCAATGCCGAAGTCGCGACACTGGATTTCCATCCGGACGGTTCATTTGCTGCCGTTCTCTTGGCGGACGGGACACGTCTAGAAGCACACAGCTGCGTCGTCGCTGTCGGTGGACAATCGGTTCCCCATACGGGATCGACCGGTGACGGTTATCCGTGGGCACGTAAAGCCGGACATACGATCACGGATCTGTTTCCGACAGAAGTTCCCATCTTATTAAACGATTTGTTCATCCAAGAAAAAACGCTTCAAGGACTGTCGTTACGTGATGTCGCGTTGACGGTTCATGGTAAAAAAGATAAACCCATCAAAACACATACGGGTGATCTCTTGTTTACGCATTTCGGACTGAGTGGTCCAATCGCCTTACGGTGTAGCCAATATACGATCAAGGAAAGAAAACGGTCTGGTGAACGCATCGTCCATCTCTCAATCGACTTGTTCCCGGAAGAATCAATCGGCGCCCTGACGGAACGTTTTCAGGCAGCCCTTTCCGCTAATCCGAAGAAGACGGTCCGAAACGCCTTTAAAGGTTTTGTTCCGGAACGACTCCTTGAACTGTTGTTTGCCCGAATCGGCTTTGGTGACGAAGTCTGCACGCAAATCAAAAAACAGGACTTCACCGAATTTCTGACGACACTCAAGCGGTTCCCCTTACAAGCGATGGGTACACTCGACTTTGATAAAGCGTTTGTTACCGGAGGTGGTGTCTCAATCAAGGAGATTCATCCCAAAACGATGATGTCGAAAAAGGCAGATGGTTTGTTTTTCGCAGGCGAAATCCTCGATATTCACGGCTATACAGGTGGTTACAACATCACTGCCGCATTCGTGACCGGACATTGTGCCGGAACAAACGCGGCCATGACAGCGCAATAACAAAAAGGCTAGTTCCATCATCGGAGCTAGCCTTTTTAGTCGATTGGCGTGAAGGAACGGCTCGAAAATTTATCGGTTTCGACAAGCGCAAACAGTTCGTTATCTTGGACGAATATCCCTTCCGCACCATATACTTTCGGACTGGCCGATTCTCCTGTAATCGTCACATCCTTCGTATCAATGGAATAGAGATACAGGGCTTCCGAATCCAGCGTATAGATCCGACCTTGTCGTTCTGCCAGACCAATCGGTCGGAAGTTATCCGTAAAAGCTTTTTTCACATCACTTCGCATCCCATTGACCGTATCGATTCGCTTCCGTGCGACGATCGTCAAGTAAGGTGGTTTTTGTTTTTTCTTCAATGCACGTTTTTCTTTCGCCGTCGCATCTGGATCGATTTTAAGTTCGTCCTGTTTCGTCATAAAATACGTCAGCTCACTTCGTTCTAGAGAACGAATGTGATTGATGGTATAGAATTGTTTTTCTTTCATATCATAACCAAGACCATGAAAACTGTCTCGAATCGTCGTACCTGTTATTTTTTCACGTTTGTCTTCCTTCCAGACGCCGTCTTCCCGTTTGATCGTGACGAGTATCTGGTTTGATGTCAACAGGGCAACGGTTTCACCATCGACGAGTGTCATGCCGTCAAGACCTGATAACATCAATTTCCCTTCATCCTCAATCTGGAACGAAGCGTTGATCCGTTCCCCAGTTCCGCTGATCTCAAAGAAACGGTAATCTTCTGTCACAACGAGATACGAGCCGATCGAATCATCGTATAACATCTGCTGGACATTCTTGATCAACGGCTCTTCCGGATTCGGAATCGAGGATGGCGTTTTAGATGGGACTTGTTTCACTGCTGCCTGATGTTTGGATTGAGTCTCAATTTTTGCAAAGGTCTCTTGAATTTGCGCCAACGTCTCTGGTTTAGAAAAGACGAGTGATACACAAAGAATCAGCCCGGAGACAACGGCAAAAATCGTTGTATAGACTATATAAGTTCGTTTCATTTACACAAATCGCCTTTCTGTCTCGGTTTCTGATTCAGTTTAGCAGAAGGTGACCTAAAAAAAAAGCGGACTTGCGACGGAGAACACAAAAACCTCCTCGTTCTGATGACACCAGACGAGGAGGTTTTCATTAATTCGCGACGATGTTAATCAATTTTTTCGGAACGACAATGACTTTCCGAACTGTTTTATCACCAATCCACTCTTGTGTTTTTTCATCTGCAAATGCAAGAGCTTCAATTTCTTCTTTTGTAGCTTCCGTACTGATGACAAGTTTCGAACGGACTTTTCCGTTCACCTGAATGACAAATTCCATCGTGTCACTGACAAGTTTTGTTTCATCAAATGTCGGCCACGATGCATACGTCAACGTCTCTTCAAAACCAAGTTGTTCCCAAAGTTCTTCACCAAGGTGCGGTGCGACAGGTGTCAACAATTGGATGAATCCACGAAGGAAATGCCGTGGAAGGACAGGCTGTTTATTGGCTTCGTTGACGAAGACCATCAATTGTGAAATCCCTGTATTAAATTGAATATTCGTAAAGTCCTCTGTAACTTTTTTAACGGTCTGATGGTAAACCCGTTCGAAATCCGCATCGACGGATGTGACGTCCTGAATATCAGCCATCCGTTCAAACAGACGCCAGACACGGTCAAGGAAACGACGTGCTCCATCAAGTCCATTTTCCGACCAGGAGACGGACGCATCGAGTGGTCCCATGAACATCTCATATAAACGAAGTGTATCCGCACCGTGTGATTTGACGATTTCATCCGGATTGATGACATTACCACGTGACTTCGACATCTTTTCGTTGTTTTCCCCAAGAATCATCCCTTGGTTGTATAGTTTTTGGAACGGTTCCTTTGTTGGCAAGACGCCGATATCATACAAGACTTTATGCCAGAAGCGGGCATACAACAAGTGAAGGACAGCGTGTTCGGCACCGCCGATATAAATATCAACCGGGAGCCAGTATTTTAATTTTTCGGGATCCGCAAACATTTCTTCATTATGTGGATCGATGAAGCGGAGGTAATACCAGCAGCTTCCTCCCCATTGTGGCATCGTGTTCGTCTCGCGACGCCCTTTTTGTCCAGTGACGGGATCCGTGTAGTCGAGCCAGTCTTCTGCAAGCGCGAGCGGTGATTCGCCTGTTCCAGACGGTTTGATTTCAGGAATGATCGGTAACTCAAGCGGTAATTCGGATTTATCCAGTGTCTTCATCGTTCCGTCTTCCATGTGGACGACCGGAATCGGTTCGCCCCAGTAACGTTGACGGCTAAATAACCAGTCCCGTAGACGGAATGTGATTTTCTTCCGCCCGACTTGGTTCGTTTCAAGTTCTGCGATGATCGTCTCAATTGCTTCGTCTTTCGACAAACCGTCTAACATTTGTGAGTTGACGTGTTCCCCTTCACCTGTATAGGCAGCTTCTTCGACGTTACCACCTTTTACGACTTCAATGATCGGAAGGTCAAATTGTTTCGCAAACTCATGGTCACGTTCATCATGGGCCGGTACGGCCATGATGGCACCTGTGCCATACGTCGACAAAACATAATCCGCAATCCAGATCGGAAGGCGTTCTCCAGAAATCGGATTGACGGCAAAAGCACCTGTGAAGACGCCCGTTTTTTCTTTCGCAAGATCCGTCCGTTCTAAATCCGACTTTGTTTGGACGGAAGCAATATAGCTTTGAACGGCTTCCGTGTGGTCTGCCGTCGTGATGTCCGAGACAAACGGATGCTCCGGTGCAAGAACGAGGTATGTCGCACCGAACACGGTATCCGGACGTGTCGTAAAGACCGTCACTTGTTTTTTGTGACCATCAATCGTAAAGTCGATTTCGGCGCCTTCCGATTTCCCGATCCAGTTCCGTTGCATTTCCTTGACGGATTCCGGCCAGTCGAGTTCATCTAAATCTTCTAACAACCGATCGGCGTAATCTGTGATTTTTAAGACCCATTGACGCATCGGGACACGCACGACCGGATGATTCCCGCGTTCGGATAAACCGTCGATGACTTCTTCATTCGCAAGAACGGTCCCAAGCGCCGGACACCAGTTGACGGCCACTTCATCCACAAACGCCAATCCTTTTTCATACAGTTGTGTGAAAATCCACTGCGTCCACTTGTAGTATTTCGGATCCGTCGTATTGATTTCACGATCCCAATCGTATGAGAAACCGAGATCTTTTAACTGACGTTTAAACGTCTCGATATTTTGGGTAGTGAATTCACGTGGATCATTCCCTGTATCGAGTGCATACTGTTCCGCAGGAAGTCCAAACGCATCCCATCCCATCGGATGAAGGACGTTGTATCCTTGCATCCGTTTCATCCGTGCGAGGATATCCGTTGCCGTGTATCCTTCCGGGTGTCCGACATGCAGTCCAGCTCCCGATGGATACGGAAACATGTCTAACGCATAAAAACCTTCTTTTTCTGGATCTTCTGTTGTCACGAACGCATTATCTTGTTCCCAGCGCGCTTGCCATTTTGGTTCGATGTCACGATGATTGTACGGCATTTTTTTCATTCCCCCTCTGAATATACAAAAAAAACCGGTCTCCGCCCCTAGGAATAGGGACGAAAGACCGGTTTGTCTTCCGCGGTACCACCCACGTTGTCTACTACAGCAGACCACTTGATTCACAGATAACGGTGTGAAGGACCGGATGCACTACTTGTTTTCACGCATCATGCTCCCTGACGAGTTCACGGACGATTCCGACTGGTTTGCACCGACCACCAGCTCTCTAAAACGGAATGACTCCCTTACTACTTCAGTTCGTCGCAATGGACTATCTATGTGTTAGTGTAAGCTGAACCTTCCCTTATCGTCAACGGTTCCGTAAAATTTCCCCAATCGCCGCGTGCGATGAGACGACGTGGTCCGCGTGATGCAAGACTTGTGTCGGCATCCGTTCATCAAGTAAAGCAATGACTTCCATACCGGCCTGCTTTGCACCAATCATTCCGTTCGCCGCGTCTTCAATCACGATACAGGCGTCCGGCGTTTGACCGATCCGCTTTGCCGCCAATCGGAAAATCGCCGGATCCGGCTTCGACCGTGGGACTTCAAATCCACTCGTGTACGCATCGACTTTTAACTCATAATGTGTGATGACCCGTTTGATTTTTTCAAGCGAACTCGACGAAGCAATCGCGATTTTGTATCCTTCCGTCCGGGCAAGCTCCATCAACTCTTTGACACCGTCTTTTAAACCACAGTCTTCCGGCTTCGCATGTTGTTGAAATAATTCATGTTCGAGCGCAAGCAACGATTCGGTGTCGTGGGGGAGCTTATGTTGCGTAATGAGTTCTGTCCACATCTCATCACCTGTCTTCCCCATGAACGTCGCATACCGGACACGATCAAGCGGAATCGATAACGTCTCAAACATCTGCTGATGTACTTTAAAATATTGGATCTCACTATCTAAGATGACACCATCCATATCAAAAATCAGACCGGTTTTTTGCATTGTTTTCCCTCCTGTACGTAGCGTACCAAAAAAACCTGACCGTTCGTAGACGGTCAGGCGGATTCACAGAATTTAAGTCCAGGAAGCCCCTACTTTAGTGGTGGGAGTGTCATATGGATAAAACAGTTTCTTGATACCGATACTCCGGGAAATAACCGGCTTCTTTATTGCTGCCATAATGCTCACACAATTGTTCGTAGATATGCGGTAAAAGAATTGTTTTTCCTTGGTGGTACTCAAACATCCGGTATCCTGTGTATCGACACTTACTTTCAAACAGACTATCCCGTTCTTTGTAGCCACCACCTAGATGCTGTTCCACCATCCCGGCAGCTTTCGAATATAAAATCGCTTCATATTCGAGACGTTGATTCGGATAGAGTTTATGTTCATCCCGTTGGCATCCGATGAGATGGCCGTGCGCGTACCGTTTACCTAGCAAGACAAAGTAAGCGCCAATTGCCTCTCCCTGCCATTCAGCAATTAACAACAACGGTCGACAAAGCGATGTCGGTTTAAATAATCGTTCGAAGTAGTCGGATGTAAAGTAATAGTGCAACGAAGCATCTTTTCGGTCCATCGTCTGATAATAGAGGCGGATGAACGTCTGTAAATCATCGTTTGTACCTATACGGACACTCAGATCAGACGCTAATGACTTCCGAATCATGCTTCGATTTTTCTTGTGAAATGTCTGCATGATTTCTTCTACAGATGGTCGAAGATCAATGCTAGTCGTATGTCGAATGAACTCCCTTTCCGTCCAATCCGGTACATGTTTTTCATTTTCCGTCAACGGATTAAAACGAATCAATTCTGAAACGACTTGATTACGCATCGCCCATTGGCGAAAAGACCGTTTCGCATCCGCCAATTCCTGTCTCGTCAATTCACCGACGATTTCTGGTCCGCCGTAACCGTAGGGCGTGATGATGTCAAAATAACGGGTCTCAAAAATCCGCCGTTTCAAAAACGGATAAAACAGTTCACCCGACTGCCCCTGAAAATAAATCAGACCGGGAGATTCTTCAGGACGTGCATTCAAATGAACATATTCGTAACTGTAAAAAATATCGAGTGGTTTGTCTTGCATAAGCGTCGTCCAAATCGACTGGTCTTCAATAAAAACACATTGCCTCATCTTGTCCACCTCCGGCATGCGACACGTCTGACAAACCAAATTTTCTTTAATTTGGTTAATTAAACAATATTCCCCTGTTAATAAAATACCCAATCTCCCTTTTTTTATGCTCCCTCTTTAAAAAGACGCAAGAACGGATTCACCCCCGCTTCTCACGTCTTTTTTCACTGCTCTATTTTTTTAGGTTTTGGTACCGCTCGAACGAAGGTGAATCCTGCCAGAATGATCAAACCAATCAATGTGAGGAAAACGGCATCCATTCCGGATACATCATAAATCAATCCTCCAACCGTCGGACTGATCATCCGTCCTGCAGAGGCTGCGATATTGACATACCCCTGAAACTCTCCTTCTTTCCCGATCGGTGCTAAGCGTGCTGCCATTGCCGGAACAGCAGGCCAGATGAACATTTCACCAATCGTCAAGATGATCATGGCGACTAAAAACATCTTGAAGCCGCCAGCAAACGGAACAATCAAATAGGACAGAAGGAAGATACCGGTCCCGGTTAACAACTGACGCTTCAAATCATCTCCAAACCAGCGCAAGACAGGTGTCAACAACGGTTGTGCAAACACGATCAAAGCCCCGTTGATCGTCCATAAGATAGAGTACTCGGAAATCGTCACACCGAGTGACTTCGTATGGACAGCAAATGTCCCTTGCCACTGGACGTAAACGAACCACAACAGGGCATATCCGATCGATACGTAGAGCATCGTCCGGACCGATGTACGCGACAGGGGTTCACGTGTCTCTTCCCCCGCTGATCTCGTATGGCGTTTCACTGGATTCACATGGATCCAGTTCAAACCAACTAACAAGACGACGGCAAACAACAGATACAGCACAAGATTCGCGATAAAGATGAATTGAATGTCAATCGCCGCAATCTGACCGCTAATCGCTGTTCCTAACGCGACACCGACATTTTGCGCCACATAAATCGCATTAAAGGCCCGTCTGCCACCTTCCGGCCAGATGACACCCGTCAAGGCATAGATGGTCGGGAAAACCATTCCTCCGACGAATCCGATCAATCCAAGCATCACCACGTACCCGGTAAAGGTCTGGTGGAACATCCATAAGCCGATGGAAGCGAGGACCAGACCGACGACACTGATGACAAGTGTCCGTTTGCCGCCTAACCGGTCAAAAGCTTTTCCACCGATATAGTTCCCGACGATGGCAAGAGCAGAGTTGACGAATAAAGCCATTCCGGCTTTCGTCATCGATTCTCCCAGATATTCATGAATGTATAATGTATTGAACGGCCATAAAAAAGAAGATCCTGTCGTATTGATCGCCATCGCCAATACCAGAATCCAGACCGCTCGAGGTAATTTCGGCATGGTAAGTATCCTCCAATATAGTTTCCAACCTTGCCACTTTACGAAATTGTATCGCACTCTGTCAAGAAACTTCGTTTTAAACGAACAATCGGAAAAATGATACAATTGACTAAATGATCGGATTTGCGGGTACTTAGAAAAAACAGAATAGCTATCAGGAAGAGGAGTTTATGCCATGTCACTTGCACGTGTGTTACCTTACGCAAAAGAATTACTGGAATCCGTCATCCACGAAGGAGACTGCGTCGTGGATATGACTGCCGGAAACGGTCACGATACCCATTTCCTTGCTGAACGAGTCGGACCAAGCGGACGTGTCATCGCTTTTGATGTTCAGGAACAAGCCATTGAAGAAACGAAACGCCGTCTGCAGGCGGCACATGTCTCCGAATGGGTCGACTTGTATCACGAAAGCCATATTCATGTCGGTGCTCGTTTATTTGACGAACAGCGTCCGATTCGTGCTGGGGTCTTTAATCTCGGTTATTTACCAGGGAGCGATAAGTCGGTCACGACGACGGGAGAAGAAACGTTAGAAGCGCTTCGGGCGTTACTTCCCGTCCTCGTGCCCGGTGGGTTGATTGTCCTCGTGATTTATCATGGACACCTTGAAGGACGTAAAGAACGCGACGCCGTTTTGGAACATGTTGCCCTGCTGCCGCAGCAAGATTATGCGGTCTTGCAGTATCGGTTCTTGAACCAACAAAATAATCCACCCTTTATCGTCGCCATTGAAAAAAAACTTAAAAAACAAACGATCGACTGAAAAAAGAGGATGCTGTCGCAAATGACGGCGTCCTCCTTTTTAGATGACTTTTCCTTAATCCTCAACCAGTTTGAGGAACAATAAAAGTTTTTCAGCAAACCGTGTGTTTAATCGTTCAAAACTAAAATGCGGGAAACCATGCAGGCGTTGCAGATAAATCTGGTCGCCCCCCATTTTCCGGCACACTTCGAGCGTCAACTTGACATCCGCAAACTGATCGTCCGGCGCATAAAAACAAGCCAAATGAACACGAGGTAATTTTTTTCGTTCCTCATCATGTAATACGATTTCTTCTTCGATTTCACGATATTGGGCATAGGTCAACTCACCCAAACGGACAGCGTCTTCATTGTTTTGTCCGAACGGTAACGTCCCGAGTGGGGCATCCGGGCGAAAACGATCAAATGCACTCGCAAACACTTGCTTGACGCCACCAAGTTGCTTCGAATTGTGCCAATCAAACAAGGGTGAAATGAAAGAAAGACTGGCAATCGGTAATTCGTATTCCTGCAACAGTCGGTTGACGACGAGTGCCCCCATGCTGCAGGCAATGATATGAATCGGAAGCTTCCGTTTACCCGCTTCCCGTAACGCTTCTTTTAATAACTGTTGGTGTTCTTCAAACGATACACGACGTGGTGCGTCGACTAAGAGTACTTCATATTCTTGTTCCAAGACACGAATCAACGCTTCACTTGGTCGGGCACGTAATTGGAGTGGATACACAAGAACGATCACTCCGGTTGGTTGTTCTACCACAAACTCACCTCTTCATTTGATATCTGTTTAGTATGCAACAAATCCGACTCAAGCCAAACCGCCTTAAGTCGGATTTCGTTTTTATTCATATATACGTTGCAGTCGGGTCACAGGTTCCACTTGTCCAAAGACTTCCTCTGTCGTCTCGCTGATTTCCTTAAATCCGTATGCAGTCAAAAAGTGACGGGCTTTATAATTGCGTGATTCGATGTACACTTCAATTGGAGAAGCACCTTGGAGCTCAAGCTCTCGAATCAGTCTCCGCCCGATTCCATTCTGTTGATATTTCGGCAGGACATACAGGCGGACAATTTCCCACGTCCCGTCGACATCAATCGCATGAATGAATCCCACAATCTCCCCATCGATCAGACCTACATTAAAATATTCTCCGCGCGCTTCTTCTGCTGTCCGGATTGCCCGAACTACTTCTTCTTGTGGGTAGGCTTCCTGAACGAAATGGGCTTTCGAGCGCTCAGAATAGATTTCCTCGTACGTATCCATCCAAGACGTGAGCGCAATATCATGAATGCGTGCTGCATCAGCAGGAACTGCTTCGCGTATCTCCATACCGAAATCCCCCTTTTCCTTTTACAGACTCATGTTCTTTTACCCTTTTCTAGAAATTTCAGTCGTTTCCCTGCAAAGTTCCGGAGAAACAAAAAAAGTTCAGAAACAACCTGTGAAAGGTTATTTCTGAACAAAGGATTAGACGAAACGTTTTGCCTGTTCTTCAAGAGTAGCAGCTTTATCTGTCTGCTCCCATGGCAATTCGATGTCTGTACGACCGAAGTGGCCATAAGCTGCTGTCTGACGGTAAATCGGACGACGGAGATCAAGCATCTTGATGATCCCTGCAGGACGGAGATCAAAGTTTTCTGCGATTAATTCGACGAGTTGCGCTTCAGGAAGTTTTCCTGTTCCGAATGTGTCAACCGCGATTGACACCGGATGCGCCACACCGATTGCGTAAGCAAGCTGAACTTCTGCTTTGTCTGCAAGACCAGATGCAACCAAGTTTTTCGCAACATAACGTGCTGCATAGGCAGCTGAACGGTCGACTTTCGTTGGATCTTTACCAGAGAAAGCACCACCACCGTGGCGTGCGTAACCGCCATACGTATCAACGATGATTTTACGACCTGTCAAACCTGCATCGCCTTGTGGTCCGCCAATGACGAAACGACCAGTTGGGTTGATGAAGAATTTCGTGTCTTCATCGATGTACTCCGTCGGAATGACTGGAGCGATGACATGTTCTTTCAGATCTGCTTGGATTTGCTCAAGCGTCACTTCTTCCGCATGTTGTGTTGAGATGACGATTGTATCGACGCGAACAGGTTCATTGTTCTCGTTGTATTCAACCGTGACTTGCGTTTTACCATCCGGGCGGAGGTAATCGAGTTGTCCTGTCTTACGAACTTCTGCAAGACGACGAGCGAGACGGTGTGCAAGTGAGATCGGAAGTGGCATCAGTTCAGGTGTTTCTTTCGTTGCGTAACCGAACATCAGACCTTGGTCTCCTGCTCCGATCGCATCGATTTCTTCATCTGACATGTTTCCTTCGCGTGCTTCAAGCGCTTGGTCTACACCAAGAGCGATGTCTGCCGATTGCTCATCGATTGAAGTCAATACAGCACATGTGTCTGCATCGAATCCGTACTTCGCACGTGTATAGCCGATTTCACGAATCGTTTCGCGTACGACTTTCGGGATATCCACGTAAGTCGTTGTCGTAATTTCTCCTGCCACAAGGACAAGTCCTGTCGTGACAGACGTTTCTGCAGCAACACGTGCATTAGGATCTGCCGCAAGAATCGCATCTAAGATTGAATCCGAAATCTGGTCACAGATTTTATCCGGGTGACCTTCAGTTACTGACTCCGACGTAAATAGCCGGCGATTAAGGTTTGTCATGTTTGACCCTCCCAAAAAAGAATTTGACGGTGTACTCATTTCCCCTAGTTGAGTGGGACGGTAAAATGAAAAAAACCTTTCCATGTCCAAAAATGGTCAGGGAAAGGTTGTGCGTTCTTCCTTTACCCTCTTATCGTTCGAAGTGTTTACTTCGCTTCAGGAGAGCACCTTTTCCTACATTAATGATGAAATTAACATAAGACGGTTGCCGGGTTTCTTCGGGCCTTGTTCCCTCCACCTGCTCAGAATAAGAGTATCCGTTACGAATTACATGATATAAACTTGTGTCCACTCTGTCAAGCAACGTTTTAATTTTTTGTCGAAAATTTTCGGAAGAGGTGTTAAACTGTTAATGCTGAAAGCGTTTCCAGATAAATAGAAATCAGCGCAGGAAAATGATTGCCCTATCATTAGTATGTCATATATAATAAATGTGTCATACTAATGATGGAGCCAAAACCAACGTAGGGGAAAGGTGGGGTCAGGATGCCGATGACGGTCCTGAATATCGAAGAACTACTCATGAAGGAGCATGTGTTCAAACAACTATCCGTTGCCGAACTAGTCGAACATGCGATTCGAAACAAAGAAGGAGTTCTTGCAGAGAATGGTGCTTTATCTGTAGAAACGGGGAAATTTACAGGTCGTTCGCCAAAAGACAAGTTCATCGTCCGCGATCAGTCATGCGAGACACACATCGATTGGGGCCATGTTAACCAACCGATGGAGTCGGACAAATTCGAGCAACTGTTACAAAAAGTTCTTCGTCATATGAATGAAACAGATCAGCTCTACTACACAGAGGCTGCTGCTGGTGCCGATACGCATTTCACCCTTCCAGTACGCGTCGTGACAGAATATGCTTGGCATAATCTGTTCGCAAAACAACTGTTCTTACGGGAATATCCTACGGTTGCGGCCTTTGAACCCTTTACGGTCGTCTATGCACCACACTTCAAAGCTGATCCAGCAGTCGATGGTACGAACTCAGAGACGTTCATCGCGATGTCGTTCGAACACCGGATCGTCTTGATCGGTGGTACCGAGTACGCAGGAGAAATCAAAAAATCGATTTTCTCAGTCATGAATTATCTGTTACCGCAACAAGATGTCTTATCGATGCACTGTTCAGCAAACGTCGGATACGAAGGTGACGTCGCTCTGTTCTTCGGACTATCCGGGACTGGTAAGACCACCCTGTCGGCAGACGACAATCGTCAATTGATCGGTGACGATGAACACGGTTGGTCGCATGATGGTGTGTTCAATATCGAAGGCGGCTGTTATGCCAAAACCGTTAATCTCTCGCGCGAAAAGGAACCACAAATCTTTGATGCGATCCGATTTGGTACGGTGCTTGAAAATGTCGTTCTTGATGCACAACGGACGCCAGACTATGATGATACGTCATTGACGGAAAATACACGTGCTGCCTATCCGATTACTTCAATCGATAATATCGCCATCCCGTCACGCGCTGGCCATCCGAAAACGATTGTGTTCTTGACGGCTGATGCGTATGGTGTCTTACCACCAATCAGCAAGTTGACGAAGGAACAGGCGATGTATCATTTCTTATCGGGTTACACGTCTAAACTCGCCGGGACAGAACGTGGTGTCACTGAACCAGAAGCGACATTCTCGACGTGCTTCGGTTCTCCGTTCTTACCATTGATTCCGGAAAAATATGCGACGATGCTGGGTGAACTGATTGATCGTCATGGTGTCACGGTTTATCTTGTCAACACAGGTTGGACCGGTGGTGCTTATGGTACCGGTAGTCGGATGAAGCTTGCGTATACACGGACGATGGTCAACGCCGCGGTCAACGGTCTACTCGTCGACATCCCGACAGAAGAACATTCAATCTTCGGACTGCACATGCCAGTCGAAGTACCTGGTGTGCCGACTAATCTGCTGAATCCCGTCAAAGTGTGGGCAGATACAGCCGCTTACGAGCAACAAGCGACGGCACTTGCTCATAAGTTCGCCGAAAACTTCAACCGATTCGAAAGTGCGACCGATGCTATCAAATCGGCTGGACCTCGTATTTAATGTTTCGTCTATAGCAAAAAGGTTGAGCCTCTGTTTGGAGTGCTCAACCTTTTTTTGCCGTTTAGACAATCAAATCTGTTTCATCTTGCAGATGTTGTTCCTTTTGAGCCAACCAAACCTGACTTTCCTTCAGTAACTCATAAGCACGTTGCTTCGAGATCCCAAACCGGTTGCTGAGCAACTCAAAATTTTCGAATTCACCACGATCCGCGCTGATTGCCAGTAAGAGACAGTCCCGAAACGGATGATCGTCTCCTTGCAAGACCGTTTTTAAGGTCAGTTCAATCGGTAATTGATCGATGATTTCATCGATATCGACTGACAGCAAGGCATCGATGTGCGAAAGTAGTCCGATCATGTAAGCACTTTCTGCTTTCAATGTCTTCGTTTCGCTCGCAAACAATTCGCATAACTTCGCACAATGTAACGAAGAACGTAATAATTCATCCGACCATTTATAAGGACTCGCGAGTTTCATCTCACGTAAGACGATCAGTGAAATCCAACTTTTCAACTGCGAAAAACCAAGTAACGAAATGGCTTGTCGGACAGAACTAACCGTATTCCGCAACCCGATTCCCGGTGAATTGATGAGTTGCAAGACTTGAACACTAACGTACGGATTTCTTTCGATTTCATCGACGACCTCGTCGTAATGGTCATCTGTATCCAACCATTTCAGCATCTTCAGCAAAACAGGGACTTGAGGCGGAACCGCTTTCCCTTTCATCAGCATCGGTTTCGCATAAAAATATCCTTGAAACCAGTCATAACCCATTTCAAGGCTCCGTGTATGGTCTTCATGCGTTTCGACGCGCTCCGCCAAAAAGCGCATATGTGGATAATTACGTTTTAAGATATGTAAAATCGCACTTTGTTCCCGTGGATTAATCGCTTCGATGTCAATTTTGATGAGATCAATTAAATCAAACAGTTCAGCACCATGATGACGTAACAAGTCCGTCACGAAATCATCGAGTGCCAGCATGAAACCTGCTTCTTTCCACTTCTTGAGCGTCAGCAACATGACATCATCAATCTGAACGGTCTCCAATACTTCAATCACAAATCGTGTTGGATCCAGATGATCAATCAACTCGGACTGCAATAAGTCCCCCGTGAAGTTGATGAATAGTCGTTTCCCTTCCGCCACACGATCTACTCCGAGATGAATCAGTGTATTCGTCAACACATCCATCGTCGCAAGATCCCCATCAAACACAGCAGGTGCTTCAACGGAACGATAAAGTAATTCAAAAGCATCAATCGAACCATACCGGTCAACGATCGGTTGTCGCGCGAGTAAGATTTCCATCTCATGTTCCCCTTCTAAATCCGTTAATCAAGCTTATTTTATATGTTCTAGTATATCAAATATTGATTTCTCTTAAAAAATCAGTTTTTCAAAAGATATCAATGTTCCTTACATTTTTAGTAAAAATCACCTCAAGACAAGTCGTTGAGGTGATTTCTACATTCCGTTCATTCTGACAGCATCCAATCGATGACTTGACCGGTCACAGCAATTTTTTGATGAATTGGGAATTGATGGGCATATTGATAGACTTTTAAGTGGGTTTGTCCTGGATAACGGGCTGCATAATTCGTTGCATGCCGCAGACGAACATTTTCATCGTACAGTCCGTGAATCAACAAGACGTCTCCTTGCGGTGGAAAATAAAGCGGCGAACGGACTTGGTAGGCTTGCTTCTGTTGATCCGGCATCCCACCTGTAAACCGCCTTAACATCTTTTGCATCGTCCGCTGTTCCTCATACGTCCAGACCAGATTCGTCACACCCGCCCAGGAGACAGTCCGAGCGACAGGTCGATAGTGGGCCAGTAACAGTGCCATCTGCCCTCCCCTTGAAAAACCGAAGACGGACGTCCGCTCTACCCGTTCATTCAGCCAATCAAATGCGGCAACCGCATCCAGGATGTCGTGATGACCAAAATCTTCTTTCCCCGTCCCACCTAAATTTCCTCGGTAAAAAGGAGCCATGACCAGGTATCCCGCTTGGGCGAACTGCATCAGACGTGTCGGGCGGACCATCCCGATATTTCGTGTCCCACCACGTAAGTACAACAACCCTTGACCGTTCGCATGAACGGGAAGGACGACGTAAGCACCGACCCGTTCGCCGTCAGACGTTTCATAAAACATCCGAAACGTCCGGAACGGCCCTTGTCGCGGCAGTTCAAACCAATCGGCGTTCGGCGAGTACACGAAGAGTCTCCGGAAGGACACGGTCCTTCATCATGAAGCTGTATTGACGGTTCGTATCCAGACGAGGTGGGATCTCGTCCAACAGGTAGGCTCCGTCTGTCTCATCGACAGCCAGATGCGGGACAAGCGACTCGATTTCAGCAAAATAAATGTTTTTGATGATCGTGTCCCCTCGCCCTTCGACCCGGTATTGTCCAATGTATTGCAGACGTTCAATCCGTCCACCGGTTTCTTCCATCACTTCTCGATACGCCGCTTGCTCGGCCGTCTCTCCTGGTTCGACTTTTCCACCTGGAAACTCGTACCCCCGTTGTTTGTGATGTGTCAGTAACCATTTTCCCTCGTACACGGCAATGACCCAGACATGAAGGGGTTGAATCGAGAATGGATGGTCTTCAAAACTCAGTTCAACCCGATTTTGGTAATAATCTAAAAACGTAATCACGTGCGTGCACCTCATTTCTTCTTCTCTCTTCACTTTACCTGTTTCGAAAGCATTCTAAAAGTGAAAGTGCGTAGGAATTCGTCAGAATGACAAAAAAAGGCATCTCCCAATGCGGAGATGCCGGTTTGCTTAGTTCAAGCGGGCTTCAAGTTCTGCTTTTTCTGCTTCAAATCCTGGTTTACCGAGTAGCGCGAACATGTTTTTCTTGTACGCTTCAACACCCGGCTGATCAAACGGGTTTACACCGAGCAAATAGCCGCTCATCGCACATGCTTTTTCGAAGAAGTAGAACAAGAATCCGAGATGATACGGTGTCATCTCCGGTAATTCAACCGTCAAGTTTGGTACTTGTCCATCCGTATGGGCAAGTAACGTCCCTTCAGCTGCCTTATCATTGACGAATTGAATCGATTTTCCTTCGAGGAAGTTCAAACCGTCCAAGTCCTGCGCATCTTTTTCGATCGTCAAGGCATGACGCGCTTGTCCGACTTTGATGACCGTCTCAAACAAGTCACGGCGTCCTTCTTGGACGTATTGGCCCATCGAGTGAAGATCCGTCGAGAAATCGACCGCTGCCGGGAAAATGCCTTTGAAGTCTTTTCCTTCTGACTCGCCGTACAACTGTTTCCACCATTCGGACACATAGTGCAGGGCCGGTTCGTAGTTGACGAGGAGTTCAATTGTTTTTCCTTTTGCATACAAGGCGTTCCGAACGACTGCATATTGATAGGCTTCGTTTTCAGCCAAGTTCTCATTTGAGAATTGAACTTGTGCGTCACGTGCTCCAGCCATTAATTCTTCGATCGAGATTCCAGCCGCTGCAATCGGTAACAGACCAACCGGTGTCAAGACCGAGAAACGTCCACCAACATCATCTGGAATGACAAACGTCTGATAGCCTTCTGAATCCGCAAGCGTCTTCAAGGCACCACGTGCTTTATCTGTCGTCGCATAAATCCGGTCTTTGGCACCGGCTTTACCATACTTACCTTCCATGAATGTTTTCAAGAGGCGGAACGAAATCGCTGGTTCTGTCGTCGTCCCCGATTTCGAGATGATGTTGACCGACACATCTTTCCCTTCCAGTACTTGGAACAAATCGTGTAAGTACGTCGAAGAAATGTTATGTCCGGCATAAATGATTTGCGGAGCTTTCCGCTCTTCTTTTGACAATAAGTTGTGGAACGAATGACCGAGCATCTCGATTGCCGCACGGGCACCAAGATACGATCCGCCGATTCCGACGACTAACAAGACATCCGAATCCGACTTGATTTTTTCTGCTGCTGCTTGAATGTTAGCAAACTCCGTTTTATCATAGTTCGTCGGTAAGTCCACCCAACCGAGGAAATCACTACCGGCACCTGTCCCGTTATGGATGGCTCCGTGTAATGTCTTCACCGTATCTGCCATATAGTCTACTTCATGTTGTCCTACGAATTGTAGGGCCTTCGAATAATCAAAACGTACCGTTGTCATTCACTCGTCCTCCTTATTCATTCGCAAACAAATGCGACCTTCCTTTTCATTAAAACGCAAGAAGGAAGGTCGTTCAAGTCTTTTGTGAAAAGATTAGCAAATGTTGTAGTGCTTATAAAGCAGCTGTTACGATTTGACGGACATCGTCATTACCAAGTGATTTGAAGTTTCCGAAGTCTCCACGTGTCATCGCTGACTTCACGATTGAATCGACCGTCTCTTCTTTGATGTCATAATCCGCGAGACGGTTCGGTGCACCCAGTGACGTCCAGAACGCACTGATTGCATCGATGGTCGCGTGTGCTGCTTCCATCTCTGATTTACCTGTCGTGTCGACGTCAAAGACGTTTTCACCGAGCGTAACGAAACGGTGTGCGTTTGACTCATCGAGAACGTGACGCATCCAGTTCGGGAAGAGAATCGCCAGTCCACCTGCGTGCGGGATATCATGAACGGCTGAAACCGCATGCTCAATGTTGTGTGACGCCCAGTCTCCACGTGCGCCCATTTGAAGGACACCGTTGAGTGCCATCGTACCGGCAAACAGGATCGTACCGCGGAGTTCAACGTTTTCGAGATCGTTGACGAGTTTCGGTGCAGCTTCGATGACAGCTTTCATGACGCCTTCCGTCATTCGCTCTTGAACAGGTGCATGCGCCGTATGGAAATACTGCTCGAGGCAATGGCTCATCATGTCGACGATACCGTAGATCGTTTGATCTTTCGGAACGCTGACTGTGTACTTTGGATCAAGGACTGAGAATGTCGGGAACGTCAACGGGCTGCCCCAACCGTATTTTTCTTGTGTTTTCCAGTTCGTGATGACAGAACCTGAGTTCATCTCTGAACCCGTTGCTGCAAGCGTCAAGACCGTTCCGAACGGGATGACGGTTTTGGGAGTGGCTTTCCCGATGACGAGATCCCATGCTGGACCTTCGTACGGGATACCGGCAGCAATCAATTTCGTACAGTCGATGACAGAACCGCCACCAAGAGCGAGCAATGCATCTACGCCTGCTTCACGCGCGATTTTAATGCCGCGTTCCGCTGTTTCGATGCGTGGGTTTGGTTCGACGCCGTCGCATTCGACGTATTCGATTCCTGCCGCCTTGAGTTCGCGTGTGACGTCATCATAGACACCATTACGTTTAATACTGCCTCCGCCAAATACGAGCATGACTTTTTTAGCGTTTAATGTTTTGAGCTCATCTTTAATCTTGCTGACTTGACCGTCACCAAAAATAAGTTTTGTTGGATTGCGATATTCAAAGTTTTCCATTGTGTGTTGCCCCCTTGATAAGTAATGAACACCTTACATTATCCACACATTCCCCTTTTGCATCTATTTTAATGCTTATAACGCAAAAAAAAGAGAACCGACCGATGTCGATTCCCTTTCAAAATCTTATTTTTGGAAGTTTGATTTTTCAATCCATTCTTCCAATTTGCCTTTTAACACGTTGAAGCCAGGAGCTTCTTCTTGTTTGAAAGCAGGACCTGCATCGCGACGGCCAGTGTTTTTGCGTGGGCCTTTAGCGCGTGCTTCGCGTTTTGGAGCTTCCTGTGTTGCTTTGATCGAAAGCTTCATTTTTTTGTTAGCTTCGTCGATGTCGAGAACTTTAACAGTTACTTCATCGCCAACTTTTACGTAATCGTTGATGTCTTTTACGTAATCGTGTGAGATTTCTGAGATGTGGACGAGGCCTTGTGTTTGCTCGTCAAGTGCTACGAAAGCACCAAAGTTTTGAATACCAGTTACTTTACCAGTAACAACTTGGTCTTTTTCAAAGTTTGCCATAGTTTATACACTCCCTAACTAAATTCATCAACTTATAATAACATACTTTTTACGGATGGTAAAAAATATTTTTCAAATTGTTTATTTTTTATTTTACAAGGGAACAAATTAGTAGCAAGACTTCAAGTATTCCCCCTGATTCTGCCGGACTTTTCGAGTCCGGCCCTTTTTTTGTTCACTTTTCGATTGACCTAAATAAAAAAGAGTAAAGGATACATAAAAAGGACAGATACGGTCAGCCCGCTTTCCGCGGACAAGTCATCATGCCGCTTCAGATGCAGATGCATCTTCCAGGGTCATGATTGGCTTGTTTTTCCGCAGGAGTCGAGCATGACCTCACCTGTCCTAGCGTAAAGGAAATTGTATCATGAAGCAATCAAAAAATTAAGAGCATTCGCCGACTTACAAATCGTCAAATCCGTTTGCATCTGTCACTTTCGCATACGAGCGGGATTTTTGCTCGAAGAAATCGGATTTCGTCGCATTCATCGAGTCGTCGGAATAGGCCCGGATCCATGGCATGACGTCTTCATCATGTCCCTCATACAAATCGTCGAGTCCAATGACACGGAGACGTTTGTTGGCCAGATATTTCACGTAATCGCGCATCTCACTGACGTCAAGTCCGTCCAAGTCACGTAAGACATATTCACTCCACTCGATTTCGAGATCAACGGCACGCTCGAATGTCGCGTAGACGAACTTCGTAAATGAACCGTCCGCATCAATCTCTGGATGTTCCGTCAAGACGGCACGTAAGAGTTGGCTGATGAAGTACGAATGTTGTAATTCATCACGCTGGATGTAGCTGATCATCGTCGATGTCCCCACCATCTTTTGGTGACGGGCTAAGTTATAGAAGAACGCAAACCCGGAATAGAAATTGATTCCTTCGAGAACGATCGAGGCGACGAGTGACTTCGCAAAGTTTTCCGGTGTGCGGTCATTTTGGAAATCTTCGTATAAATCAAGGATAAAGGCATTCCGTTTCATGACCATCTCATCGTCTTTAGCAATATCAAAGATCCGGTTCTGTTCAGACAACGGGACGAGGCTCGAGAGTACGTAACTGTAAGATTGGTTATGCACGACTTCCTGCTGGGCAATGATGGCGAGAATCGCATGAATCGAAGCGTCTGACGTAAACATCGCCGACTCTAGGATATAACGAGTTTGGACCGAATCGAGAATCGATAACAGACCGATGATCCGTTTGAACGCATCCTGTTCCCGCTCGCTTAATTGATTCCATTGCTGCATGTCCTTCGACATCGAGATCTCGTCCGGAATCCAGAAGTTCGATAATAACTGTTTATAGATCGAATAAAACTGGGGATAGGCAAGATCGTTCCAGTTGACGATCGAGCTCGTTTCGCCACCAATGATCGCGGTCGCCCGATTTGGATGACGGGCATCAAGCAGTTTGATTTTTTGTAGTTGTTCCATGTTGTTCGGCTCCCTCTTGCTGTAATTGCAATAACGTGCGACGTGTCCATTCCTTGACCAGATGCGGCCGGTTTCGTGGTGATTGTTCGATTTTGAGCAGTTCACCTGCGAGTGGGACACCAAACTTCGAAAGATGATAGGCCATCTCATCGACGGCGCGGCAATATTTGACGAATATCTTATCACCGGTCCCAAAGACAGCAGCCTGCGGAATCTTGTGCGGACTTTCTTTTAAGACCAGCTTCAGACAATCCCGCATCTCATCCGGCAATTGTCCGTCTCCCCAGGTGTACGAACCAAAATAGACGATATCATAAGGGACCAGCTGATACGTCGTCACATCATCGGCAAAGATCATCGTCGGTTCGACCTGCATTTCGGAACATGTTTTTGCAATTAGTTCCGCAACCTCCTCTGTATTTCCGCTCATTGACGCATATACGATTGCTGCCTTCATGATATCGTCCTCCTTCTCTTATGATGAACACGACTCACATTCATCGATTTCGACGGTCGTCGAACGTGTGTAGTAAATCGTCTTCATCCCAAGCTGCCATGCTTCCATGTGCATCTCGAGTAATTCTTTTGCTTTGACGCTGTTTTTGACGTAGAGATTAAAGCTGATTGCTTGGTCAATATGGCGTTGACGTGACGCATTTTGACGGATGCTCCACAGTTGATCAATCTCAAACGCTGATTTATAGAACCAGTTCGTTTCCGGTGTTAAATCGGGCACTGTCACTGGAATCTTGTAATTTTTCTTCTCTTCCGCGTAGACCTTTTTGTAAATCGGGTCGATCGAAGCCGTACTGCCGGCGATGATCGCCGTCGACGAGTTAGGTGCGACTGCCATCAGATAGGCATTTCGCATACCATGTGCTGTGATGTCTTCTTGCAGACGATCCCAGTTGAGTTCAGCCGTTGTTTTGTAGTGACGACGGGCGATGTATTCCCCTGTTTGCCACTCTGATCCTTCAAAGAGACGATAGGCACCTTTTTCTTTCGCCAGTTGCATCGATGCATCAATCGTCAAATAAGCGATTTTCTCGTAAAGGCGGTCGGCGTACTGCACGGCCTCGACCGATTCCCAGCGAATGCCTTCAAGTGCAAGCAGGTGATGCCAGCCGAATGTGCCAAGACCGACTGCCCGGTACTTCTGATTCGTGATCTGTGCTTGCGGAACATCAATCGTGTTCAGATCAATGACGTTATCGAGCATCCGCATTTGAATTGGAATCAACCGTTCCAACACATTTTCACGGACAGCACGCGCGAGCGCGATGGAAGATAAGTTACAGACGACGAAATCGCCCGGTGTTTTCGTGATGATGATTTTGCCGTCTTCCGTGTATTCTTCCGTCACAGTCGTCGGGCTCATGTTTTGCATGATTTCCGAACAAAGGTTAGACGAATAAATCATTCCTGCATGTTTGTTTGGATTAGCGCGGTTCACCGCATCACGGAAGAACATGTATGGTGTTCCTGTTTCGAGCTGTGAACGCATGTATCGTTTGACGAGATCAATCGCCGGTACTTTCGTCCGGCTGAGACGCGGTTCATTGACACAGGCTTCATACTTTTCCGTGAAGCTGCCCCCCTGCTCCGTCTCATCAAATGAGTCTTCCAGACTAAAGCCCATCACTGTCCGGATTTCGTGTGGATCGAACAGGTACCAGTCGCTTCGCGCCTCGACGGTCCGCATGAAATGGTCGGGCAAGCTGACGCCGGTGAACAAGTCATGTGTCCGCAACCGTTCGTCCCCGTTGTTTAACTTCGCGTCGAGAAATTCAAGGATATCCTTGTGCCAGATATCGAGATAGACGGCAATAGAGCCTTGACGCATACCAAGCTGATCGACGCTGACAGCTGTATTGTTCAGCTGCTTCATCCAAGGGATGACACCACTTGATACGCCTTTGAATCCTTTGATGTCCGATCCACGGGAACGGATTTTCCCCATGTAGACCCCGATTCCACCGCCGCCTTTTGACAACGTCGCGACATCCGTATTCGAGTCATAGATGCCACGCAGTGAATCGTCGACCGTATCGATGAAACAAGATGAGAGTTGGCCGTACGATTTACCGGCGTTCGACAGTGTTGGTGTCGCAACCGTCATGTAGAGATTCGATAAGGCCCAGTAGGATTCTTTGACGAGATCGAGACGACGGTCTTTCGGTTCCGTCTGCATGAGCGTCATCGCGATGACCATAAAACGTTCCTGCGGCAATTCGTATAATTTTTTGACATGATCGCGCGCTAAGTAACGGTCTGCTAATGTCCGGAGTCCGATATACGTAAACAGATGGTCGCGTGACGGGTCGATCGACTCTGCAAGCTCCTCGATTTCTTCTTTTGTATACGTTTCTAGCAGGTGTGGTGTGAAGATTCCGATCTCCGTCAATTTTTCGATCAACGTGTAAAGCGAACCATACCGTTCGTCCGCTCCATAACCACGATTTTCACTGGCTTCCAGATACAAACGATTGAGGTACGTCGCCGTCGCAACAAACGTCCAGTTTGGTTCTTCTGCCTTTAACATATCAAGTGCATGCATCGTCAACAGTTCATAGACTTGATCCGCCTGTAACGTCTTTCCTTCAAGTGCCCGAATTGCCCGTTCTGTGTAACGTTCGACGTCGAGCTCTGAATATGATGCCGTAATCTGACGAATCACCGTATATACATCTTCTATTGTCATTGCACCTTGATAGATGCGTGCTGTATTCAGTGGAGATGCCACTATGAACCACTCCCATTCTCTAACTTTCAAAATAGGTTTCGTTGTCTCAAAAAATGCGCTAAACTAAAAAAAGACGACCTACATATAGGAAGAGTAATTGTACTATCACTCTATATATAGACGTTTCAGGCATTTTTAAACCTATTTATCTACAAGATATAGGTTATCACTGAATGATCAAAAAATAACCCCTTGCATTGAAAATCAGGTCAAACAAATTTAAAAAGGCGGACTACCGCCTTTTGAGATATATTGAGATAAGGAGTTTAGTCGATTATGAGGTCAGAAGAACTTTTAAAAAAATATGATCCATTTCACCTAGGACAAGGAAATTATCCGACGGAAATGTCTGCTATACTAAGCTTACTGACGGTCCATGATCAAATAAGCCCACTTGCAGAAGCAATCGGGTCTGTATTTGAAGAATCGTTTGGTGAACAACCGGATCGGCAGGAATTAACTTTACTCGCAACGAACTTACTTCTATGTGAAGAATCGTGTGAACTTTGAAAGGAGACTTATTATGCAAGTTGACTACACACCTAATCCAAACTCAGTAAAAATCACCCTCGACGGAGATCGTTTCGGGGCGAAAAGTACAAGTGTCAAAAAAGGGGATACACCGGAAGACGCCTTGCTCGCATCCCTCATTACGATCGACGGTATCGACAACCTCTTTGCATACGGTGATTTCGTTACCGTGACAAAAGAAGCAGATGCTGAATGGAATGACTTACTTCCAACAATCGAAGAACATATGTAAATATCTCACAAGGACACCTTGAACGTTACAGGTGTCTTTGTTCTAAGGAGACGACTCCCATGCCTACGGTTTCAGTCATCATTCCGACATACAACCGGTCACGTGAATTGCGTGAAGCCTTGACCGCACTGACAAAACAACTTTTTCAAGATTTCGAAGTCATCATCTTAAATAACAACGGCGACCGGCTCGAATCCGTCATCGCTGACTTTAACGGGCAGCTGGCGATCACTTATGTCGATCTTCCGGAAAACCATCATGTCCGGGCACGCAATCATGGTGTCTCGCTGGCAAAAGGACGTTACATCCTTCTGCATGACGACGATGATTTGTTATTGCCTTCGCATATCGAGGAAGTCGTCGGCGACTTGGAAGCCGGTGCCGACTTGTCCTATGCCGACGCTGAACTGTTCACCTATGACTGGCAACAGGATCACCGTGTCGTCAAGACGACGGAGCCGTTCGCCTATCCGTATGACCGCGAAGGCATGAAGGAAGACTCGACGTATATCCCGTCCGGTTCCATTTACCGGAAATCATTGCACGCAGAACTGGGACTTTTTGATGAAGAGGTCTTCAACTACTGGGACTGGGACTGGATCTTACGGGTCGGTCAGAACCATCTCGTCTTGCACCCCGCTCGTGCGACTGTCCTGTATGCCTTTAATCCGTCCGGCAATCACGAATCCGCAAAACAGGATGCCTCACGTCGCGTCTATTTTGACCGCCTCGTCGAAAAACATCAATTACCGACGACCGATATGAAAAATTTCCACATCGTTCAAGAAGAACGACGGTCGCGTCTACGTGAGACACGTCGCACGTTTAGTGGCCATTTGACAGAAAGTGAGTGATCTTCATGTATACAGATAAACAATTGGAATTACTTGAACTGCTAACCCAAAACGGACCGGTCGACCACGTTCTGGCGGCTCAAATGCTTGACTTAACAGAAGACGAGGTCCTCTCATCGCTTGCGGCATTCAAAGAAGACGGCGTCCTGCTCGGCTACACAGCCGTCATCGATTGGCAGAAGATTCACGCCCATCATGGTGTGACGGCGTTCATCGATGTCAAAGTGACACCAAAACGCGGACGCGGCTTTGATGAAGTCGCGGAGCGGATTCACCGTTTTCCAGAAGTGACGTCGCTTTACCTGATGTCCGGTGCGTATGACTTACAGGTTGTCCTCGATGGAAAATCACTCCAGGAAGTGTCACAATTCGTCTCGGAAAAACTGTCGACGCTCGACTCTGTCATCTCGACGACGACGCATTTCCGGCTGAAGACTTATAAACATGACGGTGTCTTGTTTAGTCAGGATGATGGTGACAAACGATTGAAGGTGTCTCCATGAAGTCGTTATCTGAACGAGTCGAACGGTTAGCCCCTTCCGGCATCCGACGTTTTTTTGATTTAGCGGGTTCGATGGACGATGTCATCTCCCTTGGTGTCGGGGAACCGGATTTCGTCACCCCCTGGAATGTCCGCGAAGCCAGTTTCGCAGCGCTCGAACAAGGTTATACGGCGTATAGTGCGAACGCCGGTCTCGTCGAGTTACGTCAGGAAATCCGCCTGTACATGCAGGAAAAGTTTTCGATTGATTACGAAGTCGCAGATGAGATCATCGTCACGACCGGTGCCTCGGAAGGACTCGATTTAGCCTTTCGGACGTTGATCAACCCCGGGGATGAGGTCATCGTCGTCGAGCCGGCGTTCGTTTCCTATGCACCGTTGATCGAACTTGCAGGCGGGATTCCCGTCGCAGCAGCCTGTCAGGCAGAACACGGCTTTACGATTCAGCCTGACACGATTGAAGCCGCAATGACCGATCGGACAAAAGCGATCATTTTTTGTTTCCCATCCAATCCGACCGGCTCCGTCATGTCACGGGACCAGTTGGCGGATCTTGCCTTGCTGGCTAAGAAACATGATCTATACGTCATCAGTGACGAAATCTATGCCGAGTTGTCGTACGAAGACGAACCGACCTGCTTTGCGACATTACCCGACATGCGGGACCGGACGATCGTCATCAACGGTTTCTCAAAAGCGTTTGCCATGACCGGTTGGCGGCTTGGGTTTACGTGTGCCCCACCAGCCATCAGCCAAGCGATGCTGAAGGTCCATCAGTACGGGATGATGTGTGCACCGACACTCGTCCAGTTCGCAGGAATCGAAGCGTTACGTTCCCGTCACAAGACGGTACCGGATATGGTCCGCAGTTACCGGCAGCGGCGTAACTATTTCGTCAAAGCGTTAAATGATGCCGGTCTGCCGACCCATTCGCCGGGTGGCGCCTTTTATGCCTTCCCGTACATCGGGGGGACCGGTTTGACGAGTGAAGAATTTGCGGAGCAGCTGTTGCTTGCAGAACGCGTCGCTGTCGTGCCCGGTTCAGTCTTCGGTGCGAGTGGCGAAGGGTATGTCCGCGCGAGCTACGCAAGCTCAATTGAGCAACTTCAACAGGCCATCCACCGGATCAACCGGTTCATGCAACAGTTGAAACACCAACAAACGGAACTCTCGAACCATTCGAGCTGATGCCGGCATGCCAAAGAAGCGTCGATTCCGGAATCGACGCTTCTTTGTTGTTTCATTCATCGACATGAAGCACTAAAAACATACGGTGGTCATCCTCGGCATGATACGGTGAAACTGGACCGAGTTGAGGAGCATAGACATCAATCCGGTACGGTGCCTCTTTGAACGATAATGGCGTCTGTTCTTTGATGATTCGTCCAATCTGATCCGCCTGTTCCTTGACACGCAGTAGACTGTCGCTCCGTTCGATCGGTGCCTCGATGATGAATCCATCGATCCCTTCTATCCGGGCACAGCGAAGAAATCGTCGTAACGATGGCAAGGCGGCTTGGATATGCGCTTCAAGCGACATACCGGCTTCATGGACAGGAGCCCCCCATAAACGTTCCGTGTTTCCCGTTGCGCTTCGGAAGTGATCGATCGTTTCTTCCGTAACCGGATCCCGTGTCAACGCAAAACGCGTCCGGTCACGGCGTAAGTTCTTTTCATTCGTTTGATCGATTTCCTTGAGCAGGTCAAGTTCCAGAGGGCGTGCCAAGCGAAACAGTTCCCGTTGCAGACGGGCCAACGAAGTTCCAATTGGGATGATGTCCTCCGTCCTTTTCGGCGGCTTGTCTCCTTCGTAACCATTCATCACGCGGGCAACTTGACCCGCTTCGTGCACGAGCCGGTAAAATGATCCTTTTTCCTGATCGTGTTCGGTACCAAGCCGTCGATGTTGCTCCGCCAAATCGGTCACGTATTGATTCGAAAGACAGGTCGAGATCATCAAGACATCAACGAGTTCCGCTTTGAGTGATTGATCGTCGTTCGCCTCAAGTGCTTCTCCGACTTCCCCCACTTCCTCGATCAGTCGCGCCAATCCGGATAATGGACGAAAGTATCCACCGAGTGCCCGAATCGTTTCATCAACCTTTTCTTGAAGAAGTATCATCTCCTGCATCATCCTGCACCTCCGTCAAACCTTTCACCAGCTGATCTTCCGTTTGTTTCTTGAATCGTCGGTTGAACTGTTGGTTCTTGCGCCATTCTCGAACTGCCATCCCGCCGGCTACGGCAAGTGAGACGAGTAATCCAACTTCTTTTCGTTTCATGCCAATTCCCCCTCTTTAGAGTGATACGTTCTTCTGACAAACATGATATGATGATGACATTCCATACATAGTAAGAGGTGTTGCTTATGTCGACTGAACGTTTGTGGCAATTAGCTCGTTTCCTTGGCGTCATCCTTGCCATCGTTTTCATCGGTTGGCTGATTATTCGCTTGTCTTCTTTCATGTACCCGTTCGTTTTCGCCTTTTTACTGGCTCTTTTTAGTCGACCGCTCGTCGACTTTTTCCAAAAGCGGCTCCGCATCAATCGAGGATGGGGTGCTCTTCTGTCGATTATTTTAATGAGTGGTCTGTTAATCGGCTCACTTGTGCTGATCATCATGCAGTTGATCCGGGGACTTGTTTTCGTCGCAAACCAATTGCCGGCACAAATTCAAGAACTGAGCCTGTATTTCCAAAAGCTCTACAATGAAAAATTGGCACCCATTTGGAACGATGCATCAGAAGCACTTCGCTCACTTGAACCATCGCAACAAAACACCGTCCAAAACAGTATTCAATCGCTCGGCAGTTCGCTTGCCAGCGCCATCGGTGAAGGATCGAAAAACATCGCCGGGATGTTGCAGACGATTTTAGCGACACTCCCCTCGATCGCATTGATTTTGGTCATTGTCTTGCTTGCCTGGTTTTTCATCTCAAAAGACTGGCATAAATATGAGATCCGCTTGAAACAATATGAAATGTTACCATGGTTTGCCCGTGCCGAGTCGGTCGTCGCAAGTCTCCGGTCCGCCTTGTTCGGCTATATCAAGGCGCAACTGACATTGATTACGATTACGTTTTTCATCGTTCTTGTTGGACTATTGATCATCGGGGTCGAACATCCCTTTGCGATTGCCTTCATCGCAGCGTTTTTTGATATCTTACCCTACCTTGGAACCGGCTCCGTCTTTTTACCTTGGATTGCCTACTCCATCATTACGGGAGATACCGGGCTTGTAATCGGACTTGCGATTCTCTATGGTCTCGTGATTTTACAACGGAACATCATGGAACCAAAAATCGTCGGTGACAACATCGGTATTCAACCGATCACTGCCTTGATCGCCTTGTTCGTCGGCATTCAATTTTTCGGTGTGTTCGGATTGATTCTCGGACCACTCGTCGCCGTGATTCTTAAAGCCTTGCACAATGCACGGATCTTTCATTATCTTTGGTCGTTCATTAAAGGATCACCTACACCATTTCGGTGAAGGTGATTTTTTTCGGTAGTGCCGCATATAAAGGAAAGCCGTCGGCATCGAACGGACGATGTTTTGGCAAGTACGTAGCCGGCAATGTCGCTGCGACGGCAAGCAGACATGCATCGACCCAGTCGTCAGTTGCGACGCCCGGCACCTTGAGTTCCCAGTAAGGCGGACAATCGTACCGATGCAATAGCTCCGTCCGCTCTGCTACGCCTTCGATTGTCCGTTTATTGTGTCGCGCCGGATGGCCCGTCAGACGGGCAAAGCAGACTTCCGGATGGGATTCCATCATGCCCGGTTGATAGTGTGCACGGACTTGACGGATTTTCGGTAACAAGTACCAGGCTTGTTTCGATAAACCGAGACCTGCTTGCTGTTTCGAATAATCATTGGCCGCTTGATAATCAGATTGTTCCAATGCCGCGAGTAGCGGGGCATTAAAGACACTACTCATTCGACCCGGTTTTAATTCCTCGCGCAACAATTGATCAACGACTCGCCGCTGTTGTCGTTCGAGACCAATCGGCATATCGATATACGTGACGGACCCGCATCTGATGTCAGACAGCGACGAAGCAACCGACCAGGAGAACTGACCGTCCCGAATCGAGACCGCCACCCAGCCGGCCTTCGCCGCGTCAATCCCGGTGACGTCCACTAGACTTCTCCCGTGTTCCCTTCATCAGTGACAAGACCGTGAACACACTTAAAAATGTCGCCAGTCCCAAGGGAATTTGTTCGTGTGAATCGAGATACCAGACGATACTGATGATGGTCAATAAAACGAGAACGCTGTTCAATCGGATCATCCTTCACGTTCAACAAAACGATACAGACTCCGGACCATGACACCGGTCGCGCCTTTTGGACCGAGTTCGGTCGCGGCCTTTTGTTCCGATGTTCCGGCGATATCGAGATGAAGCCATGGTGTTTCGCCAACGAATTCCCCGACAAAGGCACCACCAAAGATCATATGCCCCATCCGTCCCGGTGAATTGTTTAAATCCGCGACGTCGGAGCGGCGAACTTGTTTGATGAATTGATCGACGTACGGCATCTGCCAGACCATCTCGTTTGTCTCTTGCGTCACGGCTTCGAATCGACTGTAAAGAGCCGCATCATTCGTCAACGCACCCGTGATTTCTGTTCCAAGCGCAACCAGGACACCGCCTGTCAACGTCGCTAGATCGATGATCATCTTCGGTTTGTATTCTTTGGCATAAGTGACGGCGTCTGCTAAAACCAGTCGCCCTTCTGCATCCGTGTTTAAGATTTCGATCGTTTTTCCCGCCATCGACGTGATGACATCATCCGGCTTAAACGCGTCTCCGGAAATCATGTTGTCCGTCGCCGGGATGACACCTAATACGTTGACGTTTGGTTTAAGTTTACCGAGGGCTTCAAACAATCCGAGCACGGCTGCCGCGCCCCCCATATCCCCCTTCATCCCAACGATCCCGTCTTTTGGTTTGATCGAGTACCCACCCGTATCAAATGTGACCCCTTTTCCGACGACGGCGATCGGTGCGTCGTCACCTGCTCCGTTGTACTCGAGGACAATCAGTTTTGGTGGAATCGTTGACCCTTGGTTGACGGCCAGCAAGGCGCCCATTCCGAGTGCTTCCATCTCTTCTTTTTCCAAAACCTTCAGGTCGTGCCCGTACCGCTCGGCGATAAAACGCGCTTCGTCTGCTAAAGCAGGTGCGGTCAGCAGGTTCCCTGGCATCGTCACGAGGCGTCGTGCGAGGTTCGTCGCTTCAGCAAGCGCTTCTCCACGTTCTACGTCCCGTTCTCCCGCATCCGACCAAATCGTTAAGTCCAGCTCATACGTCGCATGTGTCGTCGTCTTATAATGTTTGACTTCGTATGTAGCTAAACCAAACGTCTCGGCGATCAATTCGACCGGTTGACTTGGAAACGTCGTCGCGTCAACTGTCGCTTTTGAGAGGTTCCGTGTTTTTAAGAACTGAGCTGCCTTCCCAAATAAACGACGAAGTGTGTCCGGCGTGAGACCTTCCGTTTTCCCAAGACCGACAAATAAGACACGTTCGACTGTTCCGGTTAACGTTGGCAATAAACGGAGTTCTCCTTGTTTCGTCGAGATATCTCCCCGACGCACCCACTCATCCAATCGATCCGGATAAAGCGAACGAATCCGTTCCTCGACTGGTTGGTTACCTGAAATACCGACGACCAGTACCTCGACATGTGCTTGTTGATCTACTTGGTTCCATTTCATGTTCAATTCCCCCTTGTAGTAATATTTATAAGTATGAAGTGTTTGATCGGATTTTCCAACTGATAGCACCCAGAAAGAATGAAACCGCTCTCATTTTTGACGTTCGTTAATTTGTCGATTTGGACCGTTTCAAACGATTGTTGCTCGTTTCACAATGTGATAGGATTAAACAGGTGAAAAGGACAGGCACTTCTACTAAACGGTCATTTTGGCAACAACAGAAATGTCTACGTTTTCATTTAAAGGGAGAGTCCGCAATCGACCCGTTAAGAGAGATGCGTTTATGGGTATCTATAGATAGCAAAGAAACGACGTCATTGCGGCAAAAAAAACTTACTGAAAAGAGGGTAATGCACATGGCACAGCATATCAAAGGAATTGGCGCTTCTGCAGGGATTGCGATTGCGAAAGCATTCGTGATGGAAACACCTGTCTTTGACATTCCAACTAATAAGATCGAGGATTCAGCGGCTGAAAAAGAGCGTTTCCAAGCAGCCATCGTTAAATCGAAAGGTGAACTCGAAATCATTCGTGAGAACACATTAAAAGAACTAGGCGCAGATAAAGCAGAAATCTTTTCAGCTCACCTCTTAATTTTAGAAGACCCGGAAATCGTTAGCCAAGTTAATGCGAAGATCGATGAAGATAAAACAAACGCAGCACAAGCACTTGATGAAGTCTCACAGATGATGGTCATGATCTTTGAATCGATGGACAACGAATACATGCGCGAGCGTGCAGCCGATGTTCGTGACGTTACAAAACGGACGATGGCCCACTTGCTCGGTATCACATTCGTCACACCGGCTCAAATCAATGAAGAAGTCATCATCATTGCCGAAGATCTAACGCCTTCAGATACAGCACAACTCAACCGGAAGTATGCAAAAGGATTTGCTACGAACATCGGTGGACGGACTTCGCACTCGGCGATCATGTCCCGTTCTCTTGAAATTCCGGCTGTCGTCGGAACAAAAGTCGTCTTGACGGAAGTCAAACACGGTGATTTCTTGATTCTCGACGGTACGGAAGGTGACGTCATCGTCAACCCTTCAAGCGAACAGATTGCTGAGTATGAAGAAAAACGTTCAGCCTATATCGCTCAAAAAGAAGAATGGAAAAAACTCAAAAACGAAAAAACAGTCACAGCTGACGGTCATCACGTCGAGCTCGCAGCGAACATCGGAACACCAAATGATGTGAAAGGCGTTCTCGAGAACGGTGCCGAAGCAGTCGGATTATACCGGACAGAGTTCCTTTACATGGACGCTGAAACATTCCCGACGGAAGATGAGCAATTCACGGCATACAAAACGGTCCTCGAATCAATGGGCGATAAAAAAGTTGTCATCCGGACACTTGATATCGGTGGCGACAAAGAGTTGTCTTACCTTGATCTCCCGCATGAGATGAACCCGTTCCTCGGCTACCGGGCGATCCGTCTTTGCCTGGATCAAACAGATCTCTTCCGGACACAACTTCGTGCCCTTCTCCGCGCAAGTGCGTACGGTAAACTTGCTGTCATGTTCCCGATGATCGCGACACTCGAAGAATTCCGTGCAGCAAAAGCACTTCTCTTGGAAGAAAAAGCAAACCTTCAAGCAGAAGGTGTGACGGTTTCTGAAGAGATCGAAGTCGGTATGATGGTTGAGATTCCGTCAACGGCTGTCATGGCGAAACAATTCGCAAAAGAAGTCGACTTCTTCTCTGTCGGAACAAACGACTTGATTCAATACACGATGGCTGCTGACCGGATGAACGAAAAAGTGTCGTATCTCTACCAACCGTTCAACCCAGCCATCTTAAGCTTATTGAACAACGTCATCACAGAAGCACACAAAGCGGGCAAGTGGGTCGGCATGTGCGGGGAGATGGCTGGAGAAGAACTCGCTCTTCCGATTCTCCTTGGACTCGGACTCGATGAATTCTCAATGTCTGCGTCATCTGTCCTTCGCGCACGTAGCTTGATGACTCGTTTGAACAAAGCAGAGTGTGAAGCGATCGTCGAACAAGTACTCGATATGGATACAGCGGAAGATGTCGTCAACTTCCTCAGCACGACATTCGATATCAAAAAATAAGGCATCTTTTTGGACACGTCCCATCGCGGGGCGTGTTTTTTTGTATCATTAACAAAGTATCCTCTTTCCCCTATACTTTGTGCGGGAAATCGGATTAACCTACGTCGAAATCATTCCTCTTTGCACTCGCTTTCCTCAGGCGAGACACAAGCCAGTTTTCCTGCCCCATATGGGCAGAAAAGCGGGTCTTGTTTGTCTCTGACAGCGCAGTTGGCACTTGCGCTTTTTCCTGTAGGAATCTCGTGCATCAAATGATTTCGAACAACAAAAAAGGGAAGCAGATTTTGACATCCACTTCCCTCTCTTCCAATGCTTATCTAAATAGCTTTACCCGCACATTATGCTTGCTTTGTTTTCGGTCGTTCGCCTTGACCTTCTTTTAACGTGGGTCGTTCATTCCCCATCAGGAAAACAAAGACGACACCAAGCACTGCTGGAATCAATGCCCACAAATAGACCGACGAAATCGATTCCGCAAGTGACGACTTGATCGCATTTGCTACTTCCGGCGGCATGCTCGCAAGGGCCGAAGCCGTCGGGAATTGCCCGCCATCCGGTGCGTTTCCGCCCGGCAACTGTTCACTGATCGTCGATGAGAACGTCCGGGACTGGATGATTCCAAGCACCGTCACCCCAAGCGTCATCCCAATCGTCCGGAATGTCGAACCCATAGAGGTCGCAGCCCCACGTCTTTGCATCTCGATCCCATTGATACTGGCAAGATTGAGTAACGAGAAGCTGAACCCGACACCAAAACCTAAAATGATCATGTAGATCGTAATGGCTGTTCTTGATGTTTCAAGCGACATCGTGCTTAACAGATAAACCCCTAACAAGAAGAAAACTGCCGAGACGAACATGACGTTTCGGAATCCGTATTTATTCGGCAGACGTCCACCGAGTTGCGCCGAGACGACCGATGCGATCAGCATCGGCATCAAGATCAAACCGGAGTTTGTCGCACTTCCGCCAAACACTCCTTGAACAAAAATCGGAATGAATACACTGGCAGAGATGAAGACGAAGCCGTAAAAGAACGCCACCCCTTGTGTCGCCGCAAACAGTTGGCGTCTAAATAAACTGAATGTAATGACGGGATCAGCCGCCCGACGTTCGATGAAACCAAAGACGATAAAAGCAACGAGTGCCGCGCCGAATAATCCTAAGATTTGCGGTGAACTCCAGGCGTAATCTTTTCCGCCCATCTCAAGCGCCAATAAGAACAGGACCAATCCTGCGACTAACGTCACCGCTCCGGCATAATCGATTTTTTGCGTCCGGTGAATCGGTGATTCCTTGTAGAACAACGAGACGAGTGTCAACGCCAATACGCCGAGCGGGATATTGATGTAAAAGACCCAGCGCCAGTTAATGGCATCGGTCAAGACCGCACCAAGCAACGGTCCGAAAATACTTGAAATTCCGAAGACGGCACCAAACAATCCACTGACCTTCCCCCGCTTTTCCGGTGGGAAAATATCAAAGATGATCGTAAACGCGATTGGCATCAAGGCACCGCCGCCAAGACCTTGAACGGCACGATAAATGGATAATTCAATGATCGAGTCCGCCATTCCGCACAGCACACTGCCGGCGATAAAAAGTAACATCCCGAACAGGAAAAATCGTTTTCGACCATACATATCACTCAACTTACCGAAAATCGGCATGCCAGCGACAGTCGCAATCATATAGGCGGAGGTCACCCACGCATATTGATCAAATCCGTTGAGCTCACTGACGATTGTCGGCATCGCCGTCGCAACGATAGTATTGTCCATCGCCGCCACTAAAATCCCGATCAATAAACCTAACACGACATAACGTGTTTTTGTCGAAGTCGTAGCCATCGACTCACCTCTTTCTCAAAAAATAGCTAATCTTCATAATAGCTTATTCATTGTATCATCGTATGTGCAAAATCTCATTACTGAATGTTTAACTCCTCAAAAAAAAACACGATCTCTCTAAGAAGAGAAACCGTGCCTTAAGGATGTTATTTGATCTCATACGATATTTTTTCACCCGCTTCGACTGTTTTTCCAACATCGACCGCAACTTTCCGGTCGCCGCTGTTCGTGACGATGATTGGTGTGAGTAACGATGGGACGAGCGGTCGAATCTGTTCGAGGTCAACGCTTAGCAACGGCGAACCTGGTTCGACCCGATCGCCTGCTTTGGCGAGTGCTTCGAATCCTTTTCCTTCAAGCGATACGGTATCGATTCCGATATGAATCAAAATTTCATCTCCATTATCAGCAAGGATGCCAATCGCGTGTTTTGTTGGGAAGAAGGTCGTGATTTCACCGGATACAGGAGAAACGACATATCCTTCCGTCGGTTCGATCGCATATCCGTCACCCATCATCCGTCCGGAGAAGACTTGATCCGGTACATCATCCAGCGATCGAATCACTCCGCTCATTGGTGAAACATATCCTTCAACCGGTACATATGCTCCATCCGTTCCAGCTAAGCCCGACCGATCATCGGTCCGTGATTCGGCTCCCGTCGGAACTTGTGGAATCGGATCGGCTTCTGGTTTAACCGGTGGTTGATAGTTCGGATCGTTCATGATTTCTGCCATCTCGGTCTTGATTCCGTCCGATTTCGGACCAAAAATGGCTTGAACATTGTCTCCGACTTCAAGTACTCCTGCAGCACCAAGCTGTTTCAGCCGTTCTTTATTGACGCCTGATTTATCGTTGACGGTAATCCGGAGCCGCGTGATACAAGCATCCAAATGTTTGATGTTTGAAGCCCCGCCAAACGCTTGGAGAATTTCATACGGCAGTTCGCCAGCCGTCGTCGTCGATGCGACGGCCCCTTCTTGAATCGCTTCGCGTCCCGGAATCTTCAAGTCAAACTTCGTGATGACGAAACGGAAACCAAAGTAATAGATGACCGCAAAAACTAACCCGACTGGTATGACGAGCCACCAGGAGGTCCGGTTCGGTAAAATCCCGAACAACGTATAGTCAATCAATCCTCCGGAGAAGGTCATCCCGATTTTGACGTTGAGGATGTCCATGATCATAAAGGATAATCCAGCGAATACGGCGTGGACCGCAAACAATAACGGTGCAACGAAAACGAATGAAAACTCAACGGGTTCTGTAATACCGGTCAAAAACGATGTCAAGGCAGCTGAGAAATATAACCCTTCAACCGCTTTCCGCCGATCCTTCGCAACCGTATGGTACATCGCAAGACAGGCAGCAGGAAGACCAAACATCATGAACGGATATTTTCCTGTCATGTATGTCCCTGCCGTAAACGGAACACCGTCTTTTAATTGCGCAAAGAAAATCCGCTGATCTCCGTTGACGATCGTACCGGCTTTATCCGTATACTCACCGAACTGGAACCAAAAACTCGAATACCAAATGTGATGCAGACCAAACGGAATGAGTGAACGTTCGACTAATCCAAAGATGAAGGCAGATAACGTTTCATTTGATTCAATGATCGTTTTCGAGAACGTATTGATTCCCGTTCCGATCGGCGGCCAAATGTAACACAACGCAAAACCAGCGACTAAACTGAATAGCGCTGTAGCAATCGGGACAAACCGTTTACCGGCAAAGAATCCAAGGAAATCCGGTAGTTTAATTTTAAAGAATTTATTATAGCTGTACGCCGCAATCAACCCGGCGATGATCCCTCCGAATACCCCCATTTGCAGGGTCGGTATTCCTAACACGGTCGCATACGATAAATCACTCGATTTTTGTGCTTCTGCAATCTTTTCAGGCGTAATCTGTAAAAACGAACTGATAACTTTGTTCATGATCAAGAATCCGACAATCGCGGCTAATCCTGCGACCCCTTCACCGTTCGCAAGACCAATCGCGACCCCGACGGCAAACAATAATCCTAGATTGGCAAAGATGATATCCCCTGCATCTTGCATGACTCGCCAAATGACGACTAATGCATCATTTTCAAGAAATGGCAGATACTGCGTCAGATTCGGGTTTTGAAAAGCCGTACCAAACGCTAGGAGAAGCCCCGCTGCCGGTAGGATTGCAACCGGTAACATCAAAGCTTTACCAATCCGTTGCAACACACCAAACACGTTTTTCCACATCAGTGATTTCCCTCCTTTTTTTAACCAAACTACTTACTTCATACCCTTAATGTTTATTCCGCGAAACTATTTAGAAGATGTTTATTTCCACAAAAAAAGAGCCTTCCCAAATCGGGAAAACTCTTCATGCATTAAACTGATTTTTCTTGTTTACGTGACGCGATGACAGCTTGAATTTCAGATTTGATGTTATCTGATTTTGGTCCGTAGATCGCTTGGACGTTGTTACCAACTTCAAGAACCCCTGCCGCACCTAATTTTTTCAATTCATTTTTGTCAACTTTTGATTTATCAAGTACTTCAACACGAAGGCGTGTGATACATGCATCAAGGTGTTTGATGTTTGATTCAGAACCGAGTGCATCAAGGATACCAGCTGCAAGCTCAGATCCTTGAGCCATTGAAGTTTCTTGGACTTCGTCTTCACGACCTGGTGTTTTCAAGTTGAACTTGCGGATTGCGAAACGGAATCCAACATAGTACACAACTGCGAGAACAAGACCGACGACGATGACGAGCCACCACTGCGTACGTCCTGGAAGGACACCGAAGAGAAGGAAGTCGATCAATCCACCTGAGAATGTCATCCCGATTTTAACGTTCAAGAGTTGCATTGTCATGAACGAAAGACCTGCGAAGACTGCGTGAACTGCGAACAAGATTGGTGCAACGAATAAGAATGCGAATTCGATTGGTTCTGTGATACCTGTTAAGAAAGCTGTAAGTGCTGCTGATCCAAGAAGACCACCAACGATTGCGCGACGCTCTGGGCGTGCTTCATGGTACATAGCAAGTGCTGCTGCTGGAAGACCAAACATCATGAACGGGAATTTACCAGTCATGAATGTACCAGCTGTTAATTCAACGTTATCTTTTAACTGAGCGAAGAAGATCGCTTGGTCACCACGAACGACGTCTCCTGCTGCATTCGTGTACGAACCGAATTCGAACCAGAATGGTGCATAGAAGATATGGTGAAGACCGAATGGAATCAATGAACGTTCAATGAGACCAAAGACGAATGCTGCAAGTGTTGGGTTTTTCTCCATCATAAAGTGGGAGAATGTGTTCAACCCGTCTTGTGCGAACGGCCAAACGAATACAAGAACAAGACCTGCGAACAATGAAACAACTGCTGTAACGATTGGAACAAAACGTTTTCCTGCGAAGAATCCGAGGAATTGCGGCAATTCGAGATTATGATACTTCCCGTAGGCCCAGGCGGCGATCAAACCGATGATGATACCACCGAAGACACCTGTTTGAAGTGTTGGAATACCAAGTACGTTTGAGTATCCTTGACCGTTTGCCACCATTTCTGGTGTAACGCCGAGCCAAACGCTCATCGTTTTGTTCATGATCAGGAATCCGACGATCGCTGCAAGTCCGGCTGCGCCGTCTCCTGCTAATCCGATTGCGACACCGACCGCGAATAAAAGTGCTAAGTTACCGAAGATGATATCCCCGGCTGCTTCCATCAATTTTGCAACCTTGATGATTGCATCATTTTTTAAGAACTCGAGTTTTGACGTCAAGTTCGGATTTTGCATCGCATTACCGAATCCGAGTAAGATCCCGGCAGCAGGCAAAATCGCAACAGGAAGCATCAACGCTTTACCAACACGTTGAAGAACAGCAAAAATCTGTTTGAACATGTGTGTTTCCTCCTCTTAATCTAAAATCTACAATAATAAATAATACCAATGACAGGTCGAAAAAAGTCAGACATCTGACCGATTTTTACAGAAAAAAATCAGGCACAAGCGGATTGTAGACAAAATACACTTATCCCGCGAAAAATCCTAACGGAAATAAACCATTTTGCCCGACATCCCACTCATGCCTGATCGTATCAGTAACACGTAGTCCGTGCGGTCATTTACCTAAATCGTACTGCACTAAGCGTTGCAGATGCATCGTAAGATACGTCGCTTCACCGCGCGGTACCGCTTTCTTCAACTGACGTTCCATGATGGACATCAGCTCCCAAGCAGTATCATAGCACAGCGGATATTCTTCGCGCAATAGCTTTTCTACTTTTTCTGGCGCCTCTAGGTACTCACCATTGGAAACCCTTTCAATCGCTGACCGTAAGTGACGAATTAAACGCTTATAATCCAACGATTTTCGATCGATTTTGATCTGCAAACGCTGTTCGATATGACTGGCAATTAATCCGACGAGTTGATGATGTCGGTTCACTTCGAGCACATCTTTGAAGTTCGTTGCCGAATGAATATGGAGCGCGATGAAGCCCGTTTCTGCAGGCGGCAGATAAAAATTCATCTCGGCACTGATGAATTCAACGATTTCTTCCGCCAAGGCATACTCTTCCGGATATAAGGCTTCCGTTTCTGCAAGAAACGGATTCGTCACTTCCATGCCTTGCTCCAAACGTTTGAACGTAAACGTCAAATGATCCGTCAACCCGATATGAATATGTTCATCAACCCGTTTTCCGAACCGCGTTTCAATCATCGAAACGATTTCGTTCATCAAAGCGATGAAATTTTCATCGAGGTGTCCGACAAGTGCCTTATACTGTGCCTGCTCGTCTTTATCTTTTAACGTATAGACTTTTTCTAGCTTTTCAAGATCCGTTAGTTGATCGTCTGGCTTCCGACCGAAGCCAATCCCTTTCGCGAGGATAATGACTTCCTGGTTGGCACCAGTCGAACAAATGACGACATTATTATTCAAGACTTTGATAACGCGGTACATTTGTTTATCCATTCGCTCTCAACCCTATCTGCTCTTACACATTTTTTAAAAGACACTGTTTTTATTATAACGTGTTTCCACGCACTAAAAAAGCCTACTCACTCAAGTAGACTTTAAAACATTTGGTAACCACTTTTACGCAGAAAGCGAATGGACATACCGGCGATGACGATTCCGGCAAGGCCGGCCACAAACATCGTGACATCTGCCGTCTGCAGCCCCATGATCCGTTCACCGAGTGCCGGAACCGCTTCACGGGCATTCGTGAAGTAATCAAGCGTCGACTGGTTATCAATCATCATGATGATGATCAGCGGATAGAGGACAAGCATGATCCACGTACTGCGTAACAACATGTTTAAGATAAAACCGATACTAAAGAACATGACGAGATAGAGAACACTCCCGATCACGGCTTGAATGATATGCATACTGTTCCCCCTTTGAATCTCTTTTTTAGTATAACCGACAAAAAAGGCAAATGCACGAGTGTACATTTGCCTAAAACGTGAACTTAGAATTTACCTTTTTTGATGGCAAGACCAATCTTTTTCAACTCAAGGAAATGTTTGTTGTCGATGACTTTTTTCATGAATGATGCGTTACGTCCGTAAATCTTCTTCCCGAAGACCATACCGATTCCATCTTTATGACCAAGTGAAGCGACTGTTCCTTTGTTTTCATATGTGAACGTTGATGTTTGACGTCCACCGATGAGAGCAGAGATGTTTTCAGCCACTTTGTGTGCTTGTTGCGTCGCGATCTGAGCAGTCGGCGGGTACGGACGATTCGAATTCGGATCCATGACTGCTGAACAATCACCGATCATGAAGACATTTTCGTGTCCAGGAACACGGAGGTCTTCTGCGACGACGACACGGTTACGCATCGCTTCAAAGCCAGATGCTGCAACAACCGGGTTACCGCTGACGCCACCTGTCCAGATGATTGTGTTCGCTTCGATTGTTTCTGTTGTTTCACCTTGAAGCGGTCCGAATGTCACGCTGCCCGGTCCACATTCCTTGATGCCGTTACCGAGTTTGAACTCGATGCCTTGGCGCTCAAGCCATTTGTGTGCGTAGTTGACAAGATCCGCATCAAATCCAGGAAGGACTGTTGGAGCAGCTTCGATATTGACGACACGAACGAGTTCGCGTGGGATATCATATTGTTTACACAATTCAGGAATCCGGTTGACGAGTTCACCCATGAACTCAATACCCGTAAATCCAGCACCACCGACGACAATCGTCAAGAGTGAACGGTTTGTTGAACCCGTCGTTTTGTACTCGGCGAAGGAATAGTCGATATGTTCCTTGATTTTTCGGACACTGTTCAGTGAACTGATCGTTAGAGCGTTCTCTTTCAATCCTTTAATGCCGAATGTTTCCGGAACGCCACCAAGTGCGACGACGACGTAGTCATAAGGAACTGTTCCACCGTCGACAAGCTTCACTGTGTTGCTTGCTGTATCAACTTTCTCGACGATACCTTTGACAAGTTTGACACGCGAAGGATTGATGACATCATTGATGTAGATACGTGCCTGTTCAGCAGACATCGTTCCTGCTGCCGGTTCGTGTAACCACGTTGTTTGGTAATGATAATCGTGTTTGTTGATTAATGTGATGTTCGCTTGGTCGACGCCAAGTTTCTTTTGAAGGTTGACTGCTGTGATCAATCCACCGTAGCCGGCTCCAAGAATAACAATGTTTGGTGTGTTCATGTTCTGATACCCCTTACGCTTAATAGTTTTGTTGTGATTTCCTTCACATTCAATTGCAGATAAATGCTCGAAAACTTTGTTCAAATAATGTTCACACGTCTATACGTTCATTGAACCATTTTCTATCATAGATTGCAAAGCTAAAATATGCAATCCCTTAAAAAAATGTGAGATGTCTCGCACTTGCCACATCGAACCCATCTTCCTATATAATAGGAGTATCCAACTTTAGGAGGGACTCAGATGCACCAACCATATGATGTAACGATTATCGGCGGTGGTCCAGTCGGACTGTTCACCACTTTTTACTCAGGCATGCGTCAGATGAAGACGAAAGTCATCGAAAGTCTACCACAACTCGGTGGACAACTGGCGACGCTTTATCCTGAAAAATATATATACGACATTGCCGGCTTCCCGAAAGTCAAAGCCCAGGATTTGATTGATCGTCTGCTCGAACAAGCAAACGAATTTGATCCGACGTACGTCCTCGGCGAAACCGTCCTTGCTTATGAACGGCTCGATGACGGACTGATCCGCCTCGTCACGAATAAAGGAGAACATTACACGAAAACCGTCATCCTGACAGCTGGAAACGGGTCGTTCGCCGCCCGTCCACTTGGTGTCGCAGATGCAGAACGTTTCGAGACGAGTAACCTGCATTACTTCGTCAACGAGATGGATCGCTTTAAGGATCGCCAAGTCGTCTTACTCGGTGGTGGCGATTCCGCAGTCGACTGGTCATTGATGCTTGAGCCGATCGCTAAATCCGTCACGCTCGTTCACCGTCGTGATAAATTCCGTGCCCATGAGCATACGGTCGAGCTGTTACACAACTCATCCGTCAATGTCATGACACCGTATACACTCGAATCAGTCACGGGTGACGACAGCATCGAGACGTTAACCTTTAAACATGCGGAAACAGATGATGTGATTGTCGTCGGTGCCGATGATGTCGTCTGTAACTTCGGTTTTGTTTCCTCGCTCGGACCGCTCAAGGAGTGGGAAGTCGAGTTTGAACGGAATTCGATCCGCGTCAACTCGAAGATGGAAACGGCGATCCCCGGTGTCTTCGCATGCGGCGATATCGCGACTTACGACGGTCGTGTCAAATTGATTGCGACGGGTTTCGGTGAAGCACCGATTGCCGTCAATCAAGCGAAGTTGCTTGTCGATCCTTCAGCGCGTCACCCGCAACACTCGACTAGTCTTTTTGAGAAAGTCAAAAATCATTAAGTTACGCCCAAAAGAAGAGTTGCCTCGATGCAAATCGAAGTTTCTCTTCTTTTTGTTTGCAGTCTAAATGACTGTGTTTGACGCCGCCAGATTCTTTCTTCCCGTGCTTTCCTCAGGCGAGACGCAAGTCGCGGCTTCTTGACCTTACCTTTCAAGAAGCCGGGTCTCGCTTGCCTCTGGCAGCGCGAAAAACGCGCTTTTCCCTGTAGGAGTCACGGGAAATGAATCTTTTCTACACAGTTCTTTCAATTCAAAAAAAATCATCCTAATCGCAATAGAATGATTTTTCAAAGCAATTTTAAGACAATGGCACGTTGAATCGTCGAACACGCGTCCCGTCTTCTTTTACATACGATTCGACTTCTTGTCCACCGTTTGCTTCGATGACACGACCGGACGCCAGGTTATCTGCACTGCATGTGATCAAAACAGAGGCAAGCCCCCGCTCTCTTGCGACGTTCAGTGCTTGACGTAACCCTTCCGTCGCATACCCGTTCTGCCGGGAACTCGGACGAATCCCGTAACCGATATGCCCACCGATTTGCTGCAGTTGGTCGTTCAGGTCATGCCGGAAATTGACCGCACCGACGATTTTTTGTCCGTCATATAACCAATAGGTCGAGTGCGTGACCCAGTTTTCCGGTGCCACCTGTTCTTCTTGTTGTTGCTCCTCTAAAAAATCCGCTAACGGCAAAAAGGTTTTACTGACGACACTTGGTACGATCGATTCGCCGGATTGTTGCCACTCCAGTAAAAAATCGAGGTATTCGACTTCAAGTTGTACAGACGGTTTGATTAATGTAATCATCTGTGATTGCGGACCTCCTCTTCAATGAGTCGATCGAGCCAGTCGTCGACATGTTGGAACAAATACCCCGCTTGTTTTGCGGCTGCCGTATCCATATAAAAGTCGTGATCCGGTGCCAGTGGTGACGGGTCTTCTCCAGTCGTTTCAAAACGGGTGGTCGTTTCCGCGACACGATCGATCTTATCCATCAAGTCTTGGATCGACAACACGCCGTCACTCGCCGCGTTGATTGGTCCGGTCATCGTCGAGCGTCCACACCATTCGAGAAATGCTGCTGCTTCGTAACTCGAGATGTACCCCATTTTCGCGTACAGATTTTCTGCAATGATCGGCTGATCTGCCAATGTTCGTTTGATATGGAACACCAATCGTTCCGTATAATCGTCCGGTCCTAAAACGACCGGGAAGCGGACAGCGATGACCGGGAACGTCGCCCGTTGGAAAAAGTAACTTTCTGCTTGGCGTTTTCCTTCCCCGTAATCATGTTCTTTTTCGAGGTCATATTTCCCAGGAAACGGATTGTAGGCACGTTCTGAAATCTTCGTTCCACCGTTCTCATAAACTGACATCGTCGAGGTCAAGATATAACGACCGACCTTTCCTTCGAACGCATCGACGGCAAGTTTCGCCTGATACGGATTAAAGCAGATGTTGTCATAGATGATATCCCAGTTCTGACTCCCTAAGTCTTTCATCGTGCTGCTTGACGTCCGGTCTCCTTTAAAGAATGTCAAGCCTTTCGCGACAGGTGGCGTGTGCTCGCCGCGCGTGACAATCGTCACATCATCCCCTGATTCTGCAAGTCGTAATGCCAGCCGTCTCCCAAAGTAACGTGTTCCACCGAAGATCAGTACCTTTCGCATCGATAGTCCTCCCTTATCATGGCGTTCGTTGTAATCCTTCTCCATTTAGCGGCGTAAGTCCTGTCTGTCTCTGAAAAACAAAAAAAACCGCAGACGGAATCGTCTGCGATTAGAGTCATTTGATTAACATCCGCCCGGTGTCCCGGCATTGGTTGCAGTCCGGAATGAAGTCCCGCAGCCGCACGTGGCGATCGCATTTGGATTCGTAATCGTGAATCCGCCTCCGAGCATGGATTGTTTATAGTCTACTTCCAGTCCTTTGACGACCGGATAGTCTTTTTGGTCAACGATGACGTTCACACCGTGTTGTTCAAAGGTCAAGTCGGTCTCTTTTTGACTGTCAAAGCCCATTCCGTAGGAGAGACCACTGCATCCGCCACCTTGCACGAGCATCCGTAGATTTTTTTCGTCGTCCGGCGCCTGCATCATCATCTCTTTCACTTGAAGAGCTGCTGCTTCTGTTAATTGGATCATGTCATCACCCTCCCTTTTTTTCTAGTATACGCAATTTCGAGCTGATTCGAAACCTAGTTGCTTGAAACTATCTTGAATTCGTTGTATAAAGGAGTTGTATCAAAAAAAATTAAATCGTTCCATCTTCAGGGCAGGGTGAAATTCCCGACCGGCGGTGAACAGACGATTCGTCTGAAGCCCGCGAGCGAATAGGGCGCTATTTGCTGATTCTGTGTGACTCAGGAGCCGACAGTATAGTCTGGATGGGAGAAGATGGCGGCATGTTTCTATTTCTTGAACCGATTTTTGTAAAAATCGTTCAGGTTTAGTTTATTGCGGACTTCTCCCCTATTGAATCTGATTCGATAGGGGTTTATTTTGGACGCAGCCATGCCAATACTTCATCGAGAGGAACGAGCAAAAGGAGATTATACTCGTATGAAACGCACACAAAAGATGGTCACTTTATCCATGTTAGGTTCAATTTCGTTTGTTCTAATGCTACTCAATTTCCCGTTACCTTTTTTACCGAACTATTTAAAAATCGACTTCAGTGATGTCCCTGCCTTAATCGCAGCCATCATGTTCTCACCGATTGCCGGTGTCATCGTCGAAGCGCTTAAAAACGTCCTGTACTACATCTTCCGCGGAAGTGGTGTCCCGGTCGGAGAGCTTGCAAACTTCGCTGCTGGTGTTGCCTTCATCCTTCCGGTCAGTTGGTTCTATCATAAAAAGAAAACTACAAAAGGTCTCGCAACCGGTCTTGTCGCTGGTACAATCACGATGGCACTCGGTCTTGCAATCCTCAACTATATCTTAATTCTTCCAGCGTACGCTTGGTTCTTCGGTATGGACTACATGTTAGATCCTGCCGTCAAGTGGACGACGATTACAGCCGGTATCTTACCGTTTAACATCATCAAGGCTATGTTCATCTCAGCACTCTTCATTCCGCTGTTTTTGAAACTGAAACCATGGATGATGCGTCGTCAACAAACGATCTAAGTCCGAAGCCGCGCCCGCTGACAGACACGAATCCCCGGTCTCTTCTGAGACACGGGGATTTTTTTAAAGTTCGTTTTCTTCGATTTTTTGATAAATCTTTTCTAACAGTTCTTCCGGTGTCTCGCCGACGACCGTTTCGCCATCGACGAGACAAAAATGGTCGAGTGAACAAATGCCGCAATATCCGAGACATCCATATTCGACGACATCGACATTCGGATCCCGTTCAAGTTGTTGCATGACGACTTGGGTTCCTGTCGCTAAGTTACTGATACAAAATTCAATAATTGGATTCACTTTTTTTCCTCCTTTAAGCAGGAATTGTCCTTCCCCATGTCGTATTATACAAGGTCAGACTGATTTAGGGGAACTAAGGGGGATTTAAAGTTATGAAGCAACTGGTTGTTTTAGGCGGCGGATATGGCGGTATGCGGATTTGTGAACGGTTTAAAGATGAAGAGGTCGCTGTGACCCTCGTCGATCGTTTACCGTATCATGCCTTAAAAACAGAGTATTATGCACTCGCTGCCGGTACATTGTCGGATCGTGATGTTCGAATCGCTTTTCCTGAAGGCGAACATCTCACATATAAATATGGACATGTCGTCCAGATTTCACCGGAGACGAACTCCGTCCATCTGCAAGATGGTACGGAACTTTTTTATGACGATCTCATCATCGCATTAGGGTGTGAAGATAAATACCATAACATACCGGGGGCGCAAGAATTTACGTACAGCATCCAAACGCTTGAAGAGTCTCGGAAAACCCAACAGGCAATTTGCGGTCTCTCACCCGGTGCCGTCGTCTCGATCGTCGGGGCCGGACTGTCTGGTGTCGAACTGGCGAGTGAATTACACGAAAGCCGGAAAGACTTGAAGATCCGATTGTTTGATCGGGGTCCATCGGTGTTGTCGTTCCTGTCGGATAAAGTATCGACATACGTCCAGGAGTGGTTCGAAGAACATGATGTCGAAGTCATCAACAATTCAAATGTCACGTTCGTCACGGCAGATGACGTCCAAAACGGGGATGAGGCCTATCCTTCGAACTTAACGATTTGGACGGCCGGCACACAACCGGTCAAAGTCGTTCGGGATCTCGGATTTGAAGCGGATAGTGGCGGACGCATCAAGCTGACCGAACACCACCACGTCCCGGAACATGAAAATGTCTTCGTGATCGGTGATTGTGCGAGTCTACCGTACGCACCAAGCGGACAGCTCGCGGAACATCAAGCGGATCAAGTCGTCGATGTCCTGCAAGCGAAATGGGACGGTAAAAAACTGCCGAAACTACCAGAGATCAAGTTACGTGGTATGCTCGGCTCGCTCGGGAAATCAGACGGATTTGGGATCGTCATGGGGAAACAGGCATTAACCGGAAAAGTACCACGTCTCTTGAAGTCGGGTGTCCTCTGGAAACATAAAAAGATCAAATAAGCAAAACGGCGCCGGTCATTCCGGTGCCGTTTTTTCGAGTCTCGTATCAATCGCCCGGGTGATTTTTTTCAGCTGGACGTATCCTTCGTCAATCATCTCCTCGTCGAGCAGGACGAGTGGATAAAAATAGACATCGTCCTTCAAGGCCAGGATCCAATCATCTTCGACAGGTGATGTCTCGAAATCAACATACGCAAACGTTAATGCTGTCTCGTATTTTCGCCCAAGTACGGCTTGGAGCCAGCTGTAGGTCTCTTCTGAACTCGGTGCCCCGACGCAGCTCGGACATGTCTGTGCAGCGCCATATACCTTGATTTCCATTCAAACTCCCCCTCTTGATGGATACTTCTTTTTTAGTATACAAGTTTTCCAGATTGAGAACATTTTTCAACCCTGTTACAATGATTCTATAAGAAAGGATGTGTTTACGCATGGAAATGTTTGATCAAGTGAATGAAGTCCTCGAAAAATTGCGTCCGTTCCTTCTTCGTGACGGAGGAGACGTTGAACTCGTAGATGTAGAAGACGGTATCGTCAAACTCCGTTTAATGGGAGCTTGTGGCAGTTGCCCAAGTTCAACCATTACATTGAAGGCTGGTATCGAACGTGCCCTTCTTGAAGAAGTCGCTGGCGTCGTCGAAGTTGAACAAGTCTTCTAAGACTGAAAATCCCCACTGACATTTGTCAATGGGGATTTTTTTGTTCACAGAATCCATTCAGCTAACGTATCCACCATATAGGTTGGTTGTGCGTCCTGTCCTTGAATGAAGACCGGTGTATGGACACCGGAATTGACGTGCATCGTCCGGATACCGCCATTGATGCCGAATAAAATATCTGTATGGTAGTTATCCCCGACCATGATTAAGTCTTCTTTCGCGAGACCAATCATCTCGGCTGCGATATTGATCATGACCGGTTCCGGTTTCCCGATATAAAACGGTTCTTTTTCCGTCGTCACCCGTAAAATGGATGTCAAGGCACCGTTACCAGGCAAGAAACCACGTTCTGTCGGAATCGCGATGTCCCCGTTCGTCGAGATGAAGCGCGCGCCTGCACGAATCGCCAGTGCTCCGATTGCTAGCTTCTCATACGTGATCTGACGGTCGAGCCCGATGACGACATAATCAGCCTGCTCATCCGCAACAACTTGTAAGCCTTGACGTTCAAGCGCATCAATCAAACCGCCTTCGCCAATCGCATAAACCTTCGCACCAGGGGCGAGTTCCGCGATGTAGCGACCTGTCGCCATCGCACTCGTCAAGACGTGTTCCGCGTTCGAGTGTACACCCATACCACGTAATTTTTCAGCAACGGCTTCCGCTGTCATCGACGCATTATTCGTGACGAAGAGATACGGAACCCCTTGTTCTTGCAACTGATTGACAAAATCAACGGCTTCTTTGACAGGTTCTGTCCCATTATACATTGTACCGTCTAAATCAAATAAATATCCTTTTGCTTTCATCCTGACTCACTCCTCAGTTGGTAAAAATGCAGAGACGGGTCCAAGTTCGGTCTCTAAATAGTGTCGAACGGCTCCCGGGAAACGACGTAACTCTGTTTCCTCTTCAAAAAGGATCTCGCGGATGTCCGCTGTACTCGATGTCGTAAATTCACGGACAATCCGTGTCCGTAGTGCGACCACTCGTTTCAGACTAGTGGCAAGTGCCGTATCGACGACCCGTTCATCTTCTAAAATCAATACGATATCTTCATAACTTCCCGGATCACGCATGATGAAACCATCAATCATACTGTTTCCGATATCGATGATACTTTCGATCACTAAAAACCCGATCCGTTCCCACGCCAGTGAAATCGTCAACGCATCCCCTGTTAATTCCTTGCTTTGACGCAGTGCGGTTTCAAAACAAACCACTGTTTGTTCAATCTTTTCACGATTTACGAAATACATCCAGCATTCCCCCTCACATCCTTCATTTTAGCTCTATCCGCGGGACATGAAAAGCAGAAAGGCTGTTTGCATCACATTCCCCAATGTGTTATCCTCAATTTAGATTTTTACGAAAATAGTATGTCACATTATGTGACTTGGAGGTTATTCATAGATGGAACGGGAATTAGCACTAGAAATCGTCCGAGCAACAGAAGCAGCAGCATTAGCATCCGCCAAGTGGATTGGTCGCGGGAAAAAGAACGAAGCCGATGACGCGGCAACGACTGCCATGCGCGAAGTCTTAAATACCGTCAACATGGCGGGAACAGTCGTCATTGGTGAAGGCGAACTCGATGAAGCACCGATGTTATTCATCGGTGAAAAAGTCGGCACATCAAACGGACCAATCGTCGATATCGCCGTTGATCCCCTCGAAGGGACGAATATCGTCGCAAAAGGTCTTGGCAACGCGATGGTCGTCATCGCCGTCGCTGATCAAGGTGCCCTGCTCCACGCTCCGGATATGTATATGGATAAACTGACAGTCGGTCCGAACTTAAAAGGACACGTCTCACTCGACGATCCACTCGAAGTCATCATCCAAAAAGCAGCCGTGCTAAATCAAAAACGCATTGAAGAAGTGACGGTCATCATGCAGGATCGTCCACGTCATGACCATTTCCGGGAAGCGGCGATGCGTGTCGGTGCACGTGTCCGTCTGTTTGAAGACGGTGACGTTTCAGCAGGAATTGCACCACTTTCTCCATCAACAGGAATCGATATCTTCATCGGGACGGGTGGCGCGCCAGAAGGCGTCATCATGGCCGCTGCCGTCAAAGCAATGGGTGGCGACATGCAAGCCCGTCTGCACCCGATGAATGAAGAAGAAACAGCTCGTGTCATTCAGATGGGTCTGGCTGATCCGCTACAACTGTTGACGCTTGACGATCTCATCAAAAGTGACGACTGCATCTTCGCAGCAACAGGGGTCACGACGGGTGAAATGCTCGACGGCGTCCGCTTCTTGACGGATGATATCGTCGAAACGACGTCACTCGTCATGCGCTCGAAAACACGAACGATCCGGAAAGTCATCGCAGAACACAGCCTTTCACGTAAACCGTACTTGCAAAAAGTTCCCCAAACCCTTTAATCTAAGCAGAGATGAAGGAAATGAGGGAACTGACAGATGATGCAAGAACGCGATTTTTTATATGATGACGTCGAACAGACAAAAACCCGATTCGTCTGTTGGATCGGCGAGACCAACCGATTTGATTTAGCGATCACCCATTCGGAACATTTTTTCGGAAAGATTCTCGTACTGAATCTCTTATCGAATCGATTTGCGATCATCGGTCCGGATGATTTCGAGGAACCGGGTTATATCGCCCATGCCTTTGATTTAGAGGATGAGGCGGCAGAAGAACTCGAAGGATACTTACGTGACTACATCGGTTTATAAAACAACAAGCAGCCCCGTCCAATTGGACGGGGCTGCTTGTTGTTCATAATAAACGGTCGTTTCGTTCATTCATCGTGTTTGGACCACTAAAGACATTGGTATTATCCGATTCATCGTGGGCTTTACGTTCCGAATGCTGATCTGCTTCATCGCCGACGAGTAAGACGAATTGTCCCTCTTCCGCTGCTTTGTTGGCACGGTTGACATCCTCTTTCGTCAATCCGCTCGCTTGTAGCACGTCATGATGAGAAGGAGAAGCTGAACTGTCTTTTTTAAAGATTCCTTTGATCTCCTGCCAAAGATTCATGTGGTCTTCTTGCGACAGACGTGTCGACGTTTGCTGATTTTTTAAATCTGCCAATTCTTCGATTTGCTCCAGGTCATATCGATCATGGGCAACGACTTTCAAATCCGTTGATACGACACCTGCAACGCGTAAATCATGGACAGCACTGACGACTTCTGGCACAGAATGATAAATCCCGACGATTCTCATGGATAGTTCCCCCTATAATACGTGATACTATATTATTAGCCGAAATCATCCAATCAGAAACATCCTTTTAGATGTCAGTTTGATTACTGTTCCTCTTGTGTCTCTTCTTTTTCCGCCGAAAACTTCCGTTTGAGCTTTAGCGTGTTCGCTGAAGATCCGTCGAAGCGAGGTGGTGCTTCTTCTCCTTCTACGAGTTCCATCCGTTTGACGATAAAATACGCACATCCAAAATTACAATATTCATACAGATAATCCGCCACATGGGAGATTTTCGTATCGAACGTTGCTTTTTCGTGATCGTCCTCATAAAAACCACGCAGGCGTAATTGACCGTGTCCCCAATCCCCGACGATATAGTCGTACTTTTCAAGGACGTCACTAAACCGCCCGATAAAGGCTTCTTCATTAAATCCTTCTCGTTTCTCTTCGACGATTTCATATCTTTCACGATTGACTTGTATCATTTTTTCCACCCCCTGCTTCCTTTATCTTACCATAATCACTTCTAAAAACGAATCGTCCGACAACAGAAAACCGCCCTCGCACGTAGCTTGGACGGTTCGAGCTCATTAGTCAATCGGTAAAGCGGTTTTATTTTTTTTCGCGGCATTGACTTGTTCGTCGGCATGGTAAGACGAACGGACAAGCGGACCGGCCTCACAATGCGAGAAGCCTTTTCCGAGCGCAATCTGTTTTAATTCAGCAAACTCTTGTGGTGTGTAGTATTTGATGACATCCAAATGTTTTTTTGTTGGTTGAAGATACTGACCGATTGTCATGATATCAACATCATTGGCACGCAAATCATCCATCGTCTGTAAAATTTCTTCCCACGTCTCACCAAGACCTAGCATCAGACTCGATTTCGTTGGAATTTCCGGTGCAAGCTCTTTTGAGCGACGTAAGAATTCAAGTGTCCGGTCGTACGTCGCCTTTGCACGAACCGTTGGTGTCAGACGGCGGACCGTCTCGATATTATGATTCATGATGTCCGGCTTGGCTTCGATCAACGTCTGTAACGCGTCGAAGTTCCCACCCATGTCGGACGGTAAGACTTCAATTGATGTCTCCGGATTCATACGACGGACTTCCCGTACCGTCTCCGCGTAGACACCGGCCCCGAAGTCATTTAAATCATCCCGGGCAACGGCTGTGATGACCGCATGTTTCAGATTCATCAGACGAACGGATTCCGCAACCCGTTTCGGTTCTTCTAAGTCAAGTTCATTTGGTCGCCCCGTCGTTACGGCACAAAAACGGCAGGCACGTGTACAGATGCTGCCAAGAATCATGAATGTCGCGGTCCGGCGAACGGCCCAACACTCATGAATATTCGGACATTTCGCTTCCTCACATACTGTGTGAAGCTTTTTTTCCCGCATCATACTTTTGAGTTCTGTGTACGTCTCATTCGTGTTCAACTTGATTTTCAACCACTCTGGCTTACGTTGTATCTCTCTGCGTCCCATGAATCGGTTTCCCCCTTTATCCGTAAAAAACTGACCTGATTTCTGTTACAGTATACCAAATATTCAGTGTTTGCGGACGTGTAATTCGCTGAATTCAGACTTCTCCGATAGGCGATTGAACAGGAGGTCCCGTAACAGTTCCGGCATGAAATATTCTTTCGGCATCTCTTTGATGGCGGGGAAAATCGGACCAAACGTAAACATATCCGGCAGGACGACAGTATAATTCTTCGTCTCATCGATGGGCTGATCATTTCCGGAATAATGCATCTTGCCCATCAGCTTTCCACGAAAACCGAGTCCTCGAACCTTTAATTGTTCGAATCGTTCCGTATCGACTTCGGCAATAAACTGCTTCAACTCAACTCCGGTCATCGTCACCTTACACGGATTGATTGGGTGCGGACAGAGCCGGTGTAAATCAAACGATGAGACAGGTCCTGGTGATAATGAACCGAGTAACATCCCGGCAGGCACACAGGCAAGATCGGCATTACACCAATCGCGCATCGTATCTGCCAATAGTTGCGTAAACGGGGACGGGTTGAACCAGTCATTCGAAAGACCTGATGTTCGACCAATCGGTTGTTTCATCTGACGCTCCGCTAAATACTGTTCTTTATCGAGTAAGACCGATGTCGCCTCGTCTGAAGGATAGGTTTCAAGTGAATGGAGGACGGCCTCTTTTTCGCCTGTATCCGTATTCAAGTAAATTTCACCTGCATACTGACCGTACTTTCCGGCCTGTGCAATCAAGACTCCGTTTTTGACGACTCCGTCATCGAGGACGTGATGGGTATGCGCACCGATGATCAAATCAAGTTCCGGGAATCGTTCGGCCAGTGCTTCGTCCTGGTAGAACCCAAGATGACTCAGACAGATCAAGACATCGACTTGATCCCGCAAGGCTTCGATTTCACGCGCTGCCGCTTCCAACGGATCTTCAATCGACCATCCGAGCAAATCGTACAGTTCATAATAAGGAGCCGTCAGACCAAAAATCCCGACTTTTCCTGTCGGCAAGTCTTGGATCATGCCGGCTTTTGCAAACGGTGCCGTCAAGTTCGACACGAGGACGGGGAACGTCGCGTCCGTATATAATTCCTCGAGCCAGTCATGTGGAAACGTAATGCCTTCATTGTTTCCAATCGTGACGGCCGTCGGAGCCAGTTCATTTAATAGGTGCGTGTTGATTTTACCTTGCGTCGCCTCCGTTGCCGGTGCGACCCGGTCTGCATGGTCCCCTAAATCAAAGACGAGGGAATCATACGTCCGGTGTTCTTTCATGAACGACATATAGCGAGGCCACATATCAAAGTGTGAATGTAGATCGTTATAATGAATGACGTGTAACTTCACGCTCAAGCCTCCTCTAGGTATTAAAACAATGAGATTTGCCGGGGTGCCAGCGATTCGTAATCCAGACCTAAAATCTCGATGAGTCGTTTGGCGTTCGGAACGGCATCTCCTGCTGAATTGTTATTAAAGAAAACATACACGTCTTTTGCCTGTTCGGCAAGCGAACGGATATGTGTCGCCAAATCTTGCAGTTCATCTTCCGAATAACGGTACAGACAACGGACTTTCCGCCAGTCGTCACTGCTCTGACCCGGTTTTTTAAGCCATCCGTTGATATTACGGCCATGCAAGCGGACGAACGCCGTCTCTTGCGTCACTACGGGAACGAACGGTACAGACCCGTCTTCCGTCTGCGGTTCATCACAAATCGTATGAATGAATTGATGCTCCGCCAAAAAACGAAGCGTCCGTTCTTGATAAAGATCTGAATACCAGGACGGATTCCGAAACTCGATTGCGACAGGAAGTCCGGCAAGCGACTTCCGGATCGTCTGAAGATACTCGAGATGGACTTTACTGACATCAAACCAAGGTGGAAGTTGGACGAGAATCGCCGCAATCTTTCCACTTTGCCGCATCGGTTCGATCGAAGTCAGGTATTGTTCGAAGATCGGACCAAGCGGATCCTTATTTTCCCGGTCATGGCCACTCATCGCTCGGTGGACCTTGACGATGAACCGAAAGGCGTCCGGAGTCTCCGCGACCCACTTCTGATAATTCCGTTCCGGTTGAATCGCATAGTACGTCGAATCGACTTCGACTGCCGGAAAATGTCCTGCATAAGCGGCAAGCTTCTCTTTCCGGTCTTGTGGTGTCGGATAGAGGCTGTCGTGATCGCCCCAACCGGTCACGCCGACATAAATCATCCGTCTTCCTCCTATCTGTATTGCTCCATATTTCCCATCATAGCATAGCAGAATCAGGAATTTCTTCTTCGGAGCTCTTCTCGGAAAAGAGATAAAGTCTGTATATAAAAAACAAGCAGATCCTTCCTACTCCTGCAAAAATAAGGGGGATGGACTGCCTGTTTCATTGATCTGTTTCTCTTCTGAATCAATCATTCCGGATCCGCTCATACGTCAAGGCGATACATCCGGAAGCAAAGGTCTGCTGGTCGATGAGACGTAAAGGGAAAGGTTGCTCGAACAACGGAAACATCCGCTTTCCTCCTCCCAGTAAGACGGGATAGATGACGACACGATAACGGTCGATCAAGTCCAGGCGGACAGCTTCTGCCGCAAGCGTCGCTCCTCCGATTGCAATCTGTTTTCCTGGGAGTGTCCGCAAGTATGCGATTTCTTCTGCCAGCGACCGGGTTGCAAGACGTGCCTTACCTTCGACGGACTGTAAGGTGTGTGAGAAGACAACCTTCTCAAGTTGCTGCCAACACTTCGCATACTCAATTAAAATCGGATCCGTCTCCGTTTGATCGGCCGTCGACCAATACGGATACATTATTTCGTACAAGCGACGTCCATAAACATGGGTATCGAATTCTGTTTCGTAGTCATTAAAATACTGATGCAGTTCAGCGTCCGGTGATGCGAAGGCGATGCTGCCCGACGCATCCTCGATGTACCCGTCGAGCGAGACTTGAAAAGAATAGACGAGATCACGCATGATGACTCCCTCCTTTTTAATCCTTTACCCGTTTTTAGCTGTTCACGAAAAAACTCCCCCATCCGCAGATGAGAGAGTAAAAAACGAATTATCCGATTGAACCTTCCATCTCAAACTTGATGAGACGGTTCATTTCGACCGCATATTCCATCGGCAATTCTTTTGTGAATGGCTCGATGAAGCCCATGACGATCATTTCAGTTGCTTCTTCTTGTGAAATCCCGCGGCTCATCAGGTAGAACAATTGCTCTTCCGAGACCTTCGATACTTTCGCTTCGTGTTCAAGCGAAATGTTGTCGTTGAGAATTTCGTTGTACGGAATCGTATCCGATGTCGACTGGTTGTCCATGATCAGCGTGTCACATTCGATGTTCGAACGTGCGCCTGTCGCTTTACGACCAAAGTGGACGATCCCACGGTACGTTACTTTCCCGCCGTGTTTTGAAATCGATTTCGAAACGATTGTCGACGACGTGTTTGGTGCGAGGTGAATCATTTTCGCGCCTGCGTCTTGGTGTTGCCCTTTACCCGCGATGGCGATTGATAATGTCATCCCACGTGAGCCTTCACCTTTTAAGATGACAGCCGGGTACTTCATCGTCAATTTCGAACCGATGTTGCCATCGACCCATTCCATCGTCGCGCCGGCTTCACAGATCGCGCGTTTCGTAACGAGGTTGTAGACGTTGTTCGCCCAGTTTTGGATCGTCGTGTAACGGCAGTAGGCGTTTTTGTTGATGAAGATCTCAACGACTGCTGAGTGAAGCGAGTTCGTTGTGTAGACCGGTGCTGTACATCCTTCGACGTAATGAACCGATGCGTCTTCGTCAACGATGATCAATGTCCGCTCGAACTGACCCATGTTTTCCGAGTTGATGCGGAAATAGGCTTGAAGCGGCGTATCCATCTTGATGCCTTTTGGTACATAGATGAACGATCCACCTGACCAGACCGCTGTATTAAGCGCAGCGAACTTGTTATCCGTTGGTGGGATCAGTTTCCCGAAATACTCACGGAACAGTTCTGGATTTTCTTTTAATGCTGTATCGGTATCCTTGAAGATGATTCCTTGATCTTCCAGTTCACTCTTCATGTTGTGATAAACCACTTCTGATTCATACTGTGCCGAAACACCCGCGAGGTATTTTTGCTCAGCTTCCGGGATTCCGAGTTTGTCAAACGTACGTTTGATTTCTTCCGGTACTTCATCCCATGATTTTTCAGCACGTTCTGATGGTTTAACGTAATACGTGATGTCATCAAAACGAAGATCTGATAAATCGCCGCCCCATGCCGGCATTGCTTGTTCGTTGAAAATCTTGAGTGATTTCAGACGGAAATCAAGCATCCATTGTGGTTCTTCCTTCATTTTCGAGATCGTCTCGACGACTTCTGTCGTCAAGCCGCGTCCAGAACGGAAGATCGAGATATCGCGATCGTGGAAACCATATTTATAATCGCCAATTTCAGGCATGTTCTTAGCCATGTTCGTTTCCTCCTCTTACTTACTGACCGAAGTTTACTTCCCTTCTTCGACGCCACGTTCGAGCGCCTTCCAGGCAAGTGTCGCACACTTGATTCGTGCTGGGAACTTCGTCACACCGGACAGTGCTTCCGCGTCTCCCAGATCAAATTTCTCATCGTCATAGTCTTTTCCTTGAACCATCTCGGAAAAGATATTGGCGAGTTGTAATGCTTCTTCGACTGTTTTTCCTTTGACAATCTGCGTCATCATCGACGCAGATGCCATGCTGATCGAACACCCTTCACCGTCAAACTTCGCATCTTTGACGATATCGTCTTCGATCGCGAGTTGCAGGCGGATTGTGTCGCCACAAGTCGGGTTATTCATATCGATTGTCACACCACCGTCAATCGCACCACGATTGCGGGGCGTTTTATAGTGGTCCATGATCACTTGACGGTACAAGTGATCGAGATTGTTAAAATCCATGACTGAAATACTCCTTCGTTTGGCGAAGTCCTGTCACTAAGGCGTCTACTTCTTCCTTTGTATTATACAGGTAGAAGCTTGCTCGTGCCGTTGAACTGGCTCCGAGCCAGCGCATTAGCGGTTGGGCACAATGATGACCGGCACGGACTGCGATACCTTGCATATCGAGGACCGTCGCGACATCATGCGCATGGACATCACCGAGATTAAAGGTGACGAGACCCACCCGTTCTTCCGGACCGTAAATCGTCAGCCCTTCGATGTCACGCATTTGTGCCATCGCATACTGGGCAAGCTCACGTTCGTGGGCTTCGATGTTACTGAGTCCGACTTGTTCCAAGAAATCGATTGCCGCTGATAAGCCGACTGCTCCTGCAATGATTGGTGTTCCTGCTTCGAACCGGTACGGTGATGGTTTGAACGTCGACTCTTCAAGCCCGACGTAGTCAATCATCTCGCCTCCGAATTCGACCGGCTCCATCGCATTGAGTAATGCTTTTTTGCCGTACAGGACACCGATACCCGTTGGTCCGCACATCTTATGTGCCGAAAACGCGAGGAAGTCACAATCGAGATCCGTGACATCGATTTGTTGATGCGGTGCACTTTGCGCCGCATCGACGACCATGACGGCACCAACAGCGTGCGCAAGTTGTGTCACTTCTTTGATCGGATTGATTGTCCCGAGGACGTTTGACACATGGGCCATCGCCACAACCTTCGTCCGATCTGAAATTTGTTCCTTGACGGCTTCGATCGTCACACGACCGTCCGCTGTCAAATCGACATATTTCAGTTTCGCTTTTTTCTTTTTTGCGACTTGTTGCCATGGAATGAGATTCGCATGGTGCTCGAGATACGTAACGACGATCTCGTCGCCTTCTTGCACATGCTCCATTCCGTAACTCGACGCGACGATATTGATCGCCGTCGTCGTCCCGCGGGTAAAGATAATCTCTTCATGGTGTTGCGCCTTGATGAAACGACGTACGTTCTCACGCGCACCTTCGTACGCATCCGTCGCTCGTGTTCCGAGCGTATGGACGCCACGGTGCACATTCGAATGAACCGTCTTGTAGTAGTTCTCAATCGCCTCAATGACGACGAGCGGCTTTTGTGACGAAGCCGCACTATCTAAATAGACGAGTTTCCGGTCATTCACCTGTTGGTCAAGAATCGGAAACTGATTGCGGATGGATGCATCGATTCCCATATTAGTTTACTTTCCCTTCGATCACTTGAACGAGACGTTCTTTGACAGAGTCAATTGCGAGTTCGGAAACAACCGGTTGTAAGAAACCATGAACGACAAGACGTTCTGCTTCTTTCCGTGATAAACCACGGCTCATCAAGTAGTAGAGTTGGAGTTCGTCGACACGGCCGACAGATGCCGCGTGTCCTGCCATGACATCATCTTCATCAATCAAGAGGATCGGGTTCGCGTCACCACGTGCCTTTTCAGACAACATGAGCACACGTTCCGTTTGGACACCGTTTGATTTTGAAGCGCCATGGTGAATCATCGATGTTCCGTTGAAAATCGATGTTGCGGAATCTTTTTGAACACCGTGAATCAAGATGAAACCTTCCGAACCTTTACCAAAATGGTCTGTCCGGACGTTAAAGTTTTGTTTTTGATCCCCACGACCAACCGTTACGGCTTTCGTGTCAGAGAACGAATCGTTACCGACGAGGTGTGTTTTCGTTTCTGTGATTGTGTTTCCGTCATTCATGTGACCGAGTGCCCATTCGAGCTTCGCGCCTTGTTTGACGACACCGCGACGGTTCATATATGTGACGGCACCCTTACTGAGCGTGTCGACACCACCAAAGAGGACTTTCGCATTGTCTTCGACGAACACTTCCGTAACGACGTTGACGTTGTGCGCTTCTTCGCCATACGACACGAAACTTTCGATATACGTCAATTCGCTGTCTTGATCGGCAATGATGATCGCATGGTGGTAAAGTGCACCGCCTGCTTGTTCCAGCGTATAGATGGCTTGCATCGGAACCGTCAACTTCAGGCCTTTTGGTACATAAAGGAACGTACCGCCGTTCATGAGTGCTGCGTTCAGTGCTGCCAGACGATCTTCGTTGACGTTGACGCCTTCTGTCATGAAGTACTTCTCGACGAGCTCTGGATGATGTTTCATTGCGTCAACGAGCGTCGTGAAGATGACACCGTTCGTCGCTTCGCTGTTTTGCGCGTGAACGAGTTGTCCGTTACGCGTGATCAGCATATGGTCACGGTTTTCACCGATTAATGTTTCTATATCCGGTGTCAGACCCGTTACTGTTTCAAGATCCGCTGTTCCTTCTGTGAAGTTCCAGCCACCGATTTTGATTTTTTCTACTTTTGGCAATGCGAGCGTTGGGGCAAGATCCAGTGCGTCTTGACGCTTAGAGATCATCCAAGCGGGTTCCCCTAAGCGAGTCGCACGTTCTGCCACTGCCTCGCGATTTACTGCAAGATTCAGTTCTACAGTCATCATGCTTCCTCCCTCGTGTTACGCTTTTGTTTCGATTTCGACTTCTTCGATGCCGAGTTCTTTTTTAACCCAGTCATAACCTTCTGCTTCTAAACGGTGTGCGAGTTCTTTCCCACCCGACATGACGATTTTTCCGCCCATCATGATGTGGATGAAGTCTGGCTCGATATAGTTCAAGAGGCGTTGATAATGCGTGATGATCAAGCAGCCGAATTCAGGTGAACGCATTTCGTTGACACCTTTTGCGACGACTTTGAGTGCATCGATATCAAGACCTGAATCGATTTCATCAAGGATGGCGATGGATGGTTTCAACATCGTCATTTGGAGGATTTCATTCCGTTTCTTCTCTCCGCCTGAGAATCCTTCGTTGAGGTAACGGTGTGCCATTTCGCCCGGCATTTCAAGAAGACCCATTTGTACGTCGAGTTGACGGATGAATTTCATGAGTGAGATTTCATCGCCTTCTTCGCGGCGTGAGTTGATCGCTGAACGCAAGAAGTCTGAGTTCGTAACGCCACTGATTTCGCTTGGGTACTGCATCGCGAGGAACATACCAGCTTGCGCACGTTCGTTTACTTCCATCTCTAAAACGTCTTCGCCGTCAAGTGTGACGGATCCAGATGTTACTTCGTAAGTCGGGTGACCCATTAGTGCAGAAGCGAGTGTTGATTTACCAGTCCCGTTTGGTCCCATGACCGCGTGGATTTCGCCGCCTTTGATTTCTAAGTTGACGCCTTTCAAGATTTCTTTGCCGTCGATTGCAACGTGTAGATCTTCAATCTTTAAGTGTGAAGCCTTCATATAGAATCCCTCCATCTATTCATTTCGTGTCTGACGATTCAGTTCACGAGAGTTACTAATTTAGTATCATTCTAATCTTAATGAATCATACCACATTATTCAAGCGTCATCGCTCATGGTTTTTTCTCAAAATGGAGCCCTTCAGTGAGAATGACTTCAAAGTGAGACGACTTCTTTCTCTTCTTCCGGTTTCAATTGACGATGAACCCGCTGTGACAGTAGGAGCAGTGGTATTCCGAGAACTGTCAAGAGGGCTAAGACGCCAAAAATCGGCAGGGGACGTTCTGCTCCAAAATAAAGTAATAATTGTCCGCCGACGACCGGTCCGACCGATTGACCGATCGACGTCAACCCCATCGCGCCGAAGTAACTTCCCCGTAATTCCGGTTTCGCAAAGCTGTCCGTCAAAATGTCGGTCATCGTAAACATCATCACCTCTCCGCACGTGAAGATAAACATCGCGCCAATCATCAACCAAACCGTTCCGGCGGTTCCCATGACGAATAATCCAACGGCGACGGTCGCAATTCCGACCGTGATCGAAACAAGCGGTGACGTTTTGACACCAAACTTCATGATCGGGTACTGAACGACAAGCACCGTGATCGCATTGATCGTGATCAACAAAGCAAACAAACTCGTCCCACCGGATAATAACGTCGTTGTCGTCAAAAATTGTGGTAACGTCGAGTTAAACTGGCTGTAACCGAAGACACCGAAGATAATCCCTGCTAACGCAAACGTAAACGCCACATCGGTTTTCAAAAGACGAATCGTCGCTCCAAATGATACTTTTTTCCCACCATGACTCTCCGTGATTGGATGCCGCTTAAACAAAATGAAGATGGCGAGTCCATATCCGAGATAAACAGCTGCTGTTATATAGAAAGTAACCGCCGTATTTCCTGCACTGAGCAGCAAGGCAATTCCCGGTCCGATCGCCGCCGCGATGTTGATGCACGTATAACGAATGTTAAAGACAAACAACCGGTTTTCTTCATCCGTCGTATCGCTGATCAAGGCGCGAGCAGATGGTTCAAAAATCGACCGGAAAATCCCGTTTAACGCACTTAAGATGAAAAATGCCCAAAACGTCTCGACTTGCGCCAGTCCGATAAAGACGAGGACGAAACCAAATGTTCCGCTCAGCATCATCGTCCGCCGTCCATACCGGTCGGATAACGTTCCCCCGACAAAACTCATGACGAGACTCGCGATGGCTGAAATACTGAGAATCCAACCGACATCAACTGGACTGAACTTCAAGACGACGGATAAATAAATCGCAAAAAACGGCATCGTGATGAATGTCCCGAGCCGGGCGAAAAATGTCCCGAGCAACACCCCGACCGTCAAGGGATGAAGCTGTTTCAAACGTTGCATAAAAATCCCCCTTCCACAAAAAAATAATGCATCCTTCCATTATATAGGAAGAATGCATTAATCGAGCAGATTATTTACTGACTGGGACGACTGCCCCTTTGTATTCTTTCGTGATCCAGTCTTGTGTTTCTTTTTCATGCAAGATGTCGACTAAATCTTGGACTTTCTTTTCGTTCTCGTCCCCTTCACGTGTCACGATCAAGTTGACGTATGGTGAATCTTGTCCCTCTAAAGCAATCGCATCTTTTAATGGATTGAGTCCGTTGTCAATCGCATAGTTCGTGTTGATGAGGACTGCATCCCCTTCATTGTTTTTGTAAGCTTGCGGGAGAAGTGCTGCTTCGATATCTGCTTTGAACTTCAGTTTTTTAGGGTTTTCAACAACATCTTTGACTTCTGCGTCTGATGTTTTCCCGTCTGCTAGTTTGATGAGTCCTTCGTTTTGGAGCAATGTCAAGATTCGACCATGGTCCGCAACAGATGAACTCATTAAGATTTGTGCGCCGTTTGGCAAGTCACTCAATTTTTTATATTTTTTAGAGTAGACGCCGATTGGCTCGATATGAATCCCGCCTGCGCTCGCAAATTTATACGCTTTGTTTTCAGCCATCTGTGATTTCAAGTATGGTTCGTGCTGGAAATAGTTCGCATCGAGTTCTTTTTCAGCTAACGTTTTGTTTGGTAACACATAGTCGTTGAATTTTTTGATTTCTAACTTGTAGCCTTTTGCTTCATACTCTTTTTTGACATGCTCTAAGATTTCAGCATGCGGGACACTTGAAGCGCCGATGACGAGTGTTTTTTCATCGCCTGACGATGATCCCTCACCACATGCTGCAAGGCTGATTGCTAAAACGGAGACAGAGGCTGTCCCGACAAATTTTTTCCAAAGTTTCATGAATGATTCCTCCAGTTATAGTTAAGTTTTTTTATCGTTTGTCGATTTTTTTAACAAGTACGTCGCCAATGATCTGAATGATGAAGACGATGACGAGAATCAATAATGTCGCAACGACAATGATGTCGTTTTGAGTACGTTGGAACCCATCGATGAAGGCCAAGTTACCGAGTCCCCCACCACCCACTACTCCGGCCATTGCTGTGTAACCGACGAGGGCGACGAGTGTCACTGTGATACCAGAGACGATCGCAGGTAATGCTTCTGGAATGAGTACCTTATAAATGATTTGGAGTTTTGTTGCCCCCATCGATTCGGCTGCCTCAATGACTCCTTTATCGACTTCACGCAAGGCAAGTTCGACCATCCGTCCGTAAAACGGCGCAGCCCCGATAATCAAAGCCGGGATCGCTGCGGTTGATCCGATAATTGAACCGGTCACGAGTTTTGTCACCGGGAACAATAGGATGATCAAAATGATGAACGGAATCGACCGGAAGATATTGACGAAGAAACTGAGAATCCCGTAAAACGTCCGATTCTTAAACAAGAGTTCCTCGTTGGTCGCATACAACAGCAAACCGATCAACAGTCCGGCGACAAACGTCACGATTCCGGCGACACCTGTCATATACAACGTATTCACCGTTTGTTGCCCCATTACTAACCAATCTACATTTTCAAACCACTTGCTCATCGATGATCGACCTCCACTTCAACGTCACTCGCTTGAAGTTTGGCGATGACCGCTTGTGTTTCCTGTTCTGCCCCGATCAACTGAATGAACAGCGTCCCGAGTGCCCCGTCCTGCGTTTGTCCGACGTTCCCGCCAATGATATTAAATAATAAGGTCGAATCTTTCATGACTTCGGCAAGAATCGGGCTCTCAGCAGTCGAACCGACAAACGTCAACTGAACGATTTTCCCGGTCGGATACCGTTCCCGCAATTTCGTAAACGTCAATTCGTTTTCTGCTGAAGACGTCAACTGTTTGACGAACTCTTTTGTCATCGCCTGTTTTGGATGACGGAACACTTCGGCGACCGGTCCTTGTTCGACGATTTTCCCGGCTTCCATGACGGCGACCCGGTTACAGATTTTTTGAATGACGTGCATCTCGTGCGTGATCAAGACAATCGTCAGTTTCAGTTTTTTGTTGATATCGACGAGCAACTCTAAGATCGAATCCGTCGTTTTCGGATCAAGCGCACTTGTCGCTTCGTCACATAATAAGACGTCCGGGTTAGAAGCCAGTGCCCGGGCAATCCCGACCCGTTGTTTTTGACCACCCGATAGTTGCGACGGGTAAGCGCCTTCTCGTCCGTCGAGTCCAACAAGTTGAATCAGCTCGGCGACCCGTTCTTTACGGCGTGCTTTCGGATAACCACCGAGTTCGAGTGGGAACATGATGTTTTCTTCAACCGTCCGCGACCACAGCAGGTTAAAGTGCTGGAAGACCATCGAGACGTTTTTGCGGACGCCGCGTAATTCTTTTGGACGTAACGTCGTCATTTCGACTCCGTCGATTTGAATCGAGCCACTCGTCGGAGTTTCTAACATATTCAGCAATCGGATCAAGGTGGACTTCCCTGCTCCCGAATAACCGATTATTCCAAAAATTTCACCGCGCTCGATTGTTAAGTCGACATTGACGACGGCTTCAACCGATCCGCGCTTCGAGCGATAAATCTTTCCTACATCCTGTAAGCGAATCAATACTGTCCCTCCTAAACGTAAAAAAAGTGCGCACGTTTTAGAGCAAACGCGCGCACTTTTTCAGTACACAAAACCATTTGCTCTCATCTTGCAGACATTCGTCTGCTGGAATTAGCACCACTTCGGAATAAATTCCGCGGTTGCCGGGTTTCATCGGGCCAGTCCCTCCACCACTCTCGATAAGAGTTATCGGTATTTAGTTATTTTTAATATAATCTGAATATTAGCAGGGCTTATTTTGCTTGTCAAACAGTTTTTTCTGAAACTGGTTTTAACAGACTGAAAGCACGTGCTAAATCTTCTTTTAAGTCCTCTGCATCTTCCAGTCCGACCGAAATCCGGACGAGTCCGTCCGTGATGCCGAGCTCAGCGCGACGTTCTGCTGGAATCGAGGCATGTGTCATCCGTGCCGGAACGGAAATCAAACTTTCGACTGCGCCGAGACTCTCGGCAAGCGTAAAGAAGTGTGTCGCTTCGACGAGTTTCTCCGCGTTTTCCGCTGATCCGACATCAAAGCTGATCATGCCGCCAAAACCAGTCGCCTGTTTTTGTTGTGTCGCGTGACCCGGATGTGACGCGAGTCCCGGGTAGAAGATGTTTGAGACGACATGTTGGTCCTGTAAGAACTGAACGAGATCATGTGACGTTTCTTCGATCGCATCCATCCGGATACCAAGCGTCCGTAAACCACGGACAAGCAAGAAGCTGTCTTGTGGTCCAAGGATGCCGCCAGTCGAGTTTTGAATGAAGTGAAGATCTTCACCAAGTGCATCGCTGTTGACGACGACGAGTCCAGCGACGACGTCTGAGTGACCGCCGATGTATTTTGTTGCACTGTGCAAGACGATGTCTGCGCCGAGTGCAAGTGGTTGTTGCAAGTAAGGTGTCGCAAACGTGTTGTCGACGACGAGTTTCAAGTTATTGCGTTTCGCAATGTCCGCGACAGCTGTAATGTCCGTGACTTTCAACAACGGGTTCGTCGGTGTTTCGACGTACAGCATTTTCGTGTTGTCTTGAACCGCAGCTTCCGTCGCGGCAAGATCCGTCGTGTCGACGAATGTCACATGAATGTTGAACTTCGGTAAGACACGTTGCATCAAGCGGAACGTTCCACCGTAGACGTCATCGGTCATGACGATATGATCGCCTGACTCAAGCAGGTTGAAAACAGCATGAATCGCTGCCATTCCTGATCCAAACGCAAAACCACGTACGCCGCCTTCAAGATCCGCAATCAATCGTTCGATGCTTGTCCGTGTCGGGTTCGCTGTCCGTGAATACTCATAGCCTTCTTTTAACTGACCGATCTTCTCTTGTTTATACGTACTTGTTTGATAAATCGGAGGTGTAACGGCACCTGTTGCTCGATCGACACCTGTTCCCCCATGAATCAATGCTGTCTTTTTACGCATGTGTCTCGTCCACCTTTTCAAAGATTTGTTGGCTTAAATACCGTTCGGCACTGTCTGCGAAGACGGTGACGATGGTACTGCCGGGAAAACGATTTGCAATATCAAGCGCTGCTGCGAGTGCCGCGCCGGCTGAACTGCCGACGAGCAACCCTTCACGAGCCGCCAGTTCATGGACTTTTGTGAAGGCATCGTGATCAGAAATCGTATGAATTTCATCTACTAAGTCGCGGGATACAAGACTTGGCCATTTGGCCGTCCCGATACCTTCCGTCTTATGCGGTCCGGCCGGTCCTCCGTTGAGGACCGAGCCTTCCGGTTCGACGATGGCACCTTTTGTCCCGAGACGTTCTTTTAAGAATGCCGCTGTTCCGGCAAACGTTCCACCTGACCCGCATCCGGCGACGAACCAATCGATATGATCGAGTTCCGCCATCAGCTCAGGACCAAGTGTCCGCTGATACGTGACCGGATTTTCTTCGTTTTCGAATTGAAGCGGGACATAACTGTTTGGAATCGTTTGTCCCAGTTCTTTTGCTTTATCAATCGCGCCTTGCATATCGAGTTCAGTCGGTGTGTTGACGACAGTCGCGCCGAGTGCCCGCATCAACGTCTGTTTCTCCTGACTGAATTTTTCAGGAACGACACAAATGACTTGTAAGTCATATTTTTTAGCGGCGAGCGCCAAACCGATGCCGGTGTTGCCGGCAGTCGGTTCGATGATCGTTCCGCCTCGTGTCACGTGTCCCTGTTCGATCGCCGCATCAACGAGTTGAATGCCCAGGCGGTCTTTGACGCTGCCCCCAGGGTTCATCCATTCGAGCTTCGCCAAAATCCGCGTACCAGCAGGCAAATCGAATGAAGTAATCTCGTAAAGCGGCGTATTTCCGACGAGGTCCCGGACTGACTTCGCGATCATCCGAAGACGATGTCCCATTCATCACGACCGGCAAGCATTTTCTCGGCATAGTGCTTCGCTCCTTTAAGGTCGTGGGCGCTTGCGAATCCACATTGGACTTCGTTTTGCGCTGGAATTTCTTCTGCTTCTAAGACGTCTTGAAGTGTCTTCTCGACGAGTTCACTCATTTTTTCGACCGAATCGAAGTTCATCATCGCCATGTAGAAACCTGTTTGGCATCCCATTGGCGAAACATCGATGACATCGTCTGAATAGTTACGGATGTTTTCCGCGAGTAAGTGTTCAAGCGTATGCATCGCACGCATCGGCATTTGCTCGACGTTTGGTTGTGTGAAGCGGATGTCGTATTTGACGACTTGATCGACCTTACCGTCTTTATAACCGGCGACGCGGATATATGGTGCTTTGACTTTCGTATGGTCCAAGTTAAAACTTTCTACGTTCATTTTTTTGAGTGTCATGATTTATTCCCCCATTTTCTCGGCTTCTACGAGCCAGACGAAGTGATTGTATTGTGTGAATGTCACGTCGAATCCACGTGACGCAAAAATATCTTCCATGACTGGAATCAGTGGATAAAACTCCCGTTCCAAGTCTTCTGCCAAACCGTTGAACCCTTGTGCTTTTGCTTCTGCGATCGTCTGCAAACGTGCTTCTTCCGATACGAACATCGTGTCGGCATAGACGATTTTTCCGTCGTGCGGCAAAATTTCCGCCATCAAATCAACGGCTTCTCCCTTTTCCTCATCCGTCAGATGATGAAACGCATAGGTCGAAACAAAACTTTTCGCATGATCTGCCGTAAAGGACAGGAAGTGTCCATCCTGCACAGGTAACGTTGGAATCTTATTGATGAGGATTTCCCGCATCTCCGGGCTCGGTTCCACCGCCAAAACGTTTTGGTGCCGCTCGAGCAATCGCTGGGTCAGGTTCCCTGTTCCCGCCCCGAATTCGACGACCGGTGAGATCGCTTTTGTTGCCACTGTATCTAATATTTCTTCATAACGACGAAAGACTTCTTTGTACTCCGGATCGTGCCCCGTCACTGTGTCGTCGTATGTTGACGCCCACTCTGTAAATACATCCATAAAACGTACTGTCATGCCTGTTCGTCCTCCGTATCTCTTTTTTAATTCCGACTAATCGGATATGAATTAAAGTAATTTACCTTAATCGAATTGTAGCAGGGAGCATTCTGCTTGGCAAGGCGACTGCTTGAAAATCTTTCGAAAACAAAAAAAAGGCGCTGCCGGTAAACCGGCAACACGAATAATGTGGTTAGAAATGCCACGAAGGAAAACCCAGCTCTGATACGAACTTCTTCGTTCGTCGCATCAGAGGACGGCGCCTTTTCGATACATAAGCCAAGCTGTCCTCACATCCAGATTACCTGTTCCAATCCAAGGATCGTCTTCTTGTGCCGCTTCGTCTTTGGGGGACGACTTAAGGGGAGACAAACAAACAATCCTGGATTTTTTTGAACGGTTTTGAAATGAAAAGAAACAGTCGAGTTACATCTCTGCCAGACTTCCTATAAAAGCATTTCTAGAAGTTGATATGAATATACCATTCATAATTTATGATTGTCAACGGATTATTGTAAATATTCCGACAATTTAGCGTAAAGAGAAATCTTTTTTTTGATTCCTCTTGTTATTCCGCACAAAATGCAAAGACGTTTTGAACCGACTGGAACGCATAAAGCCTTGATACGACTTGATTTCCTTCGATTTTTAATAAAGCCGGAACACTCATGACCTGTGCCTGTTCTAGAAAATCCGGAATGAAATTTCCGTTCGCTTGTTCAATCCATTCCCCATCTTTTGTTGCTTCGACGATCTCAAGCATCCGACTTGCAATGGCACACGTCCCACACATCGGTGCATAGACATACAACAAACCGTTTTCTGGTGCTGCTGTGACTTCCTTCATCGATCACGTTCTCCTTTCGTATTTCTTGTCTTGTGCCAGTATACAGAAAAAAAGACGACGAGGAAACGAAATCGTTTCCTTGTCCTCTTTTCGTTAAGTATTACTCGTTGATCATCGATTTATAAGCAGCTGCATCCATCAATGCTTCGACTTGCGCTTCATCTGCAATCTCGATATCGACCATCCATGCCCCTTCGAATGGTGACTCGTTGACGAGTTCCGGGGAATCAGACAGTGATTCGTTGATCGCAACGACTTTCCCTGAAATCGGTGCATACAATTCGGATACCGTTTTGACCGATTCAACTGAACCAAATGGTTCGTTTGCCGAAATCGTATCACCGACTTCTGGTAGTTCGACGAACACGATGTCGCCAAGTTCATGTTGCGCGAAATCCGTAATCCCGATTCGTGCCTTATTTCCTGTTACTTCGACCCATTCATGCTCTTCCGAATAACGTAGATTGTCTTTGACTTGACTCATTTGCGATTCCCCCTGTGATCTATAGTGGACTAACGCATTTAGTATACCAAATGAACCAGCCTTCTTAATACCATTTTCCGTGATAGAGTTCTTCTTTGAACCCAATCGTCACGTCTTGTCCGTCCGTCACGATCGGACGTTTGAGTAACATGCCGTCACTTGCGAGCAGTTCATATTGCTCCTGTTCCGACAGATTCGGCAGGCGGTCCTTGATGCCTTGCGAACGATACGACTGACCACTCGTGTTGAAAAACTTCTTCAACGGTTCGCCGCTCTTTTGATGGAGCTCTCGAATCGTCTCGGCACTTGGTGTCTCCTCGACGATGTGTTTGTAATCGACCTCGACGCCATTTGCCTCAAGTGCCTTTTTTGCTTTGACACACGTACTACATTTTGGATACCCATACATCGTTACCATTTTCTATCACCTCTATCCTTAGACTAGCAGATGTCTCATCTCCGTTTCAAGCGGGCCAGCGCAGCATCGATTTGTTCTTGATGGTGATGGTCGTGCGCGATGAAGGACTCTACGAATGCCCGCGGTTGAAAACGATCCTCGTATCGCCGGTCGTACTGCTCATCCGTCAGACGATCAAGGGAGGAAACCAGCTCTAGCCGGACAGCAATCGCTTTTTTCAGCAACGCGAGTGCATCGATATGGTGCGCATACTCGACCGCGAGACGATTAAATTCATCGTAATCAGTCTCGATGAGCGTCAACGGATCATTCGGCAATTTTGATACGGCATGATCGAAATAATACCGGTCCCATAAAAACAGATGACTGACACATTCCTGAACCGTCCACTGATCAATCGCAAGTGGGAGCTGCCATTCTTCATCCGACAGCCGTTCCAATGATTTATAATAGTCCACCGCAAACTGAAGTTCCGTTAACTCGTGTCGCATTCGTGCTCCCTCCTTCAATGAACGAAAATTCGCCCTTACAGAGATTTTCCCTGTAAAGGCGAATCGGTAAACCTGACTTAGACCGTATATTTATTCGCTTCGATCAAACGTTTCGCAATCAGACGTTTTGTTCCGATCGAGTTGATTGGCTGGTAACGGCTGAACTTCTTCAATGCCGATAACAACATCCGCAACTCGTCGCCGCTCGCTGCCGCGTACAACGTTTCTTTTGCGTCCCGTTCGACACCTTCGAACGCTTGTTGCGCAAACACTTCCGTATAACGGATTTTCAATTCGCTCTTCTCGACGCCTTTTGTGACAATCGCTTTTTCCGTCCGGACGATGGCAGACTCAAGCGCATAGATGGCACTCATGATGTCGGCTGTGTTCGCAAGGATTTCCTGTTCGCCCTGAAGTTTATCTTGGTACTTCTGAACGGCCGTTCCTGCTGTCAGCAAGAAGATTTTTTTCATCATCGCGAGCAAGTGACGTTCCCGGTCGAGTGGTTCTGTCCCAACTTCCGTTGGCATGAAGCTCATGACTTCATTTTGGAGACGTTGTGCTTCTGCCAAGAGTGGTAAATCCCCTTTCATTGCTTTTTTCAGCAACGTACCTGGGACGAGCAGACGGTTGATTTCGTTTGTTCCTTCGAAGATCCGGTTGATCCGTGAATCACGGTACATGTTCTCGACTTCATATTCTGCCATGAAGCCGTAACCTCCGTGAATCTGAACCGCTTCGTCGATGACGTAGTCAAACGTTTCCGACGCAAACACTTTGTTCATCGAGCACTCAATCGCGTATTCGGCGATCGCATCGGCAATCTTCTTGCCGTCTTTGCTTTCTTCTTCCGACAACTGATCAAGACTGTCCTGGAACAAACCACCTGTCCGGTAGACTGAGCTTTCCATCGCGTATGTCTGTGCCGACATCGTCGCGAGTTTCTCCTGGATCAACGGGAATGAACTGATCGGCGTCTTAAACTGTTTACGTTCGTTCGCATACTGGACGGCAAGATCGATCGCCCGTTTTGATGAACCGACGGCACCGACCGCTAGTTTATAACGACCGACGTTCAAGATATTGAAGGCGATGACGTGCCCGCGGCCGATTTCACCGAGGACGTTTTCGACCGGTACTTCTGCATCTTGTAAGATCAATGTCCGTGTCGATGATCCTTTGATCCCCATCTTTTGTTCTTCGAGTCCCGTTGAGACGCCCGGATAATCACCTTCGACGAGGAACGCCGTGAACTTATCGCCATCGATTTTCGCATAGACGACAAACAGGCTCGCAAATCCGGCATTCGTAATCCATTGTTTTTCACCGTTCAAGACATAGTGTGTGCCGGCTTCATTCAAGACAGCCGTCGTCTTTGCACCGAGGGCATCGGAACCTGAGCCTGGTTCTGTCAAGGCGTAAGAAGCAATCCATTCCCCGGATGACAGTTTCGGGAGATACTTTTGTTTTTGCTCTTCGTTTCCGAAGAAGACGATTGGTAACGAGCCGATTCCGACGTGGGCACCATAACTGAGGGCAAATGAACGACCGCGAGCAAACTTCTCCGTGATGATCGAAGACGAGATTTTATCCATCTGATAGCCGCCATACGCTTCCGGGACATCGGCACCAAGCAATCCGAGCTCGCCTGCTTCGCGCAGGAGACCGACCGACAATTCGAACTCATGTTTTTCGATTCGATCGAGGAGCGGAACGACACGGTCTTCGACGAATTTCGCCGTCATGTCACCAATCATTTTGTGTTCTTCCGAAAAATCTTCCGGTGTAAAGAGACGATCCGCTTCCAACTCATCCAGTACAAAACTTCCACCTTTAATTAATTCGTTTGTCGTTTGGCTCATTGTCCTGTTCCTCCTTCAACTAGTTCGAATACACCGGCAGCACCCATGCCGCCGCCAATACACATCGAGACGACGCCGTATTGGACGTTCCGTCGTTTCATTTCATGCAAAAGTGTTAACGTCAGTTTCGTTCCTGTACAACCAAGTGGATGCCCCAGTGCAATCGCGCCGCCGTTGACGTTGACGATGTCTTCGTTTAGACCAAGTTCCCGGATGACACCAAGCGACTGCGACGCAAAGGCTTCGTTTAACTCAATCAGTCCGACGTCTGCGAGCGTGATGCCGGCGAGTTCGAGTGCTTTCGGAATCGCGACGACCGGTCCGATGCCCATGACTTCCGGACGAACACCGCCGACGGCAAACGATTTGAACTTCCCGAGAATCGGTAACCCTTGGCGTTCTGCTTCTTCCCGTTCCATGATCAAGACTGCGGCTGCACCATCTGACGTTTGAGACGAGTTCCCGGCTGTGACACTGCCTCCGAGACGGAAGGCCGGACGTAACTTTGCGAGACCTTCCGGTGACGAGTCAGCGCGGACGCCTTCGTCATGTTCGACGAGCCACGTTTTTTCTTCGATTTTCAGTTCATCGTTGACGAACTGTTCTGTCACCGTCACCGGGACGATTTCATCGGCGAACTTGCCGGACGCAATCGCAGCGGCTGCTTTTTGATGACTTTTGAGCGCAAACGCATCTTGATCTTCCCGTGAGACGTGATACGTCGTTGCGACCTGCTCTGCCGTATGACCCATGCTCATATAATATTCCGGTTCCGTTTCAACGATCGATGGATTCGGACGGACGACGTGTCCCGGCATCGGCACTTGACTCATGGACTCCAGTCCACCGGCGATGACCGCTGTCGCTTGTCCTGTCATGATTTTCATCGACGCATCGGCAATCGATTGGAGACCGGATGAACAGTACCGGTTGATCGTAATCGCGGGTACTTCATGCGAGAGTCCTCCGAGGACCGACGCATAACGGGCGATGTTCATCCCTTGTTCGGCTTCCGGTAAGGCGCAACCGAGAATGACGTCATCGATTGCTCCGGTGTAGTTCGCACGTTTCAACGTTTCCTTGATGGCGATTCCTGCGAGTTCATCAGAACGCATCGATTTAAACGATCCTTTTTTTGCTTTGCCGACAGGTGTCCGTGCACCAGCGACGATTACTGCTTCTTTCATTCGAATCCCCCCAGTCATCAGTTACGGAGCGGCTTGCCTTTGACAAGCATATGCTGCATCCGCTGTTGTGTTTTCATCTCACCAATCAAGCTCAGGAACGCTTCCCGTTCGATATCGAGCATGTACTGCTCATCGACCGTCGTGCCAAACGAAACGTTTCCGCCGGCAATGACGTGTGCAAGTTTACTGGCGATTTTTAAATCGTGTTCCGAGATATAACCGCCGTAGAACATCTCGCGCGTCGCGAGTTCAAGCGTCGCTTTCCCGGCACGACCGACGACCGGAATCTTTGCATGCGCTGGTGCCGTGTATCCTGTCCGGTCGAGCTCAAGGACAAGCTGTTTTGCATCAAACGTCAAGTGATCACGGTTCATCGAAATTTGATCGACGGTCCGGACATAACCGAGTTCCCGTGCTTCAAAGGCTGATTTCGAGACTTTCGCCATCGCGACGTTCTCAAACGTCTTCTGCGCGGCCTTTTCGATGTTGACGAGTCCGTCCGGTGTATTCTCAAGCAGACGACGATACGTGTTGACGTTCCCGCCACCCCCTGGAATCAGACCGACACCGACTTCGACCAGTCCCATATACGTTTCAAGTCCTGCTTGGATACGCGCTGCCGGAAGTGAAATCTCTGTTCCGCCGCCAAGCGTCATCCCTTGTGGAGCGACGACGATCGGCCGTGACGCGTAGCGGATTTTCTGAATCGATTGCTGGAACTTATTAATGATCCAGTCAAGTTCGAACCAATTCTCATCTTCAGCTTCCATCAACATCATTGCCAGGTTCGCCCCGACACAGAAGTTTTTGCCATCGTTTGCGATGACAAGACCACGGTGATTTTTTTCGACGAGATCAATCGACTGTTCGATCATCTGCATGATATCAACGCCGATTGCATTACTCTTCGACGTAAATTCGAGAACCGCGACGTCGTCTCCGAGATCCATCAGGCGGGCACCGTTGTTTTCGAGCAGGACGCCGTTTGATTTTCGAACGTCGCGTAAACGGATTTCTTTTGGATTGACGGCAGCGCCGACATACGTTTGTGACTGTGCATCATAGAACTGACCGTCTTCGTTATAGAAGCTGGTGACGCCTGCTGCGAGCATCTCGTCGACCCAAGCCGGGACATCGTAGCCGTCCTGCTTCATCTTCGCAACCGTCTTCTCGACGCCGAGCGCATCCCATGTCTCGAACGGTCCCATCTTCCAACCGAAGCCCCATTTCATCGCTTCGTCAATCGCTTTGATGTCATCCGCGATTTCGTGTGTCAGTTGAGCCGAGTACAGTAACGTCTTCGCATGAATCGGCCAGAGCAAAGCACCAACACGGTCCTTCGCAAAGACAACGGCTTTGAGTTTATTTTTTGCGCCCGGAAGAGCTTTCGCTTGACCGATCGACGGTTCGGTAAGCGCTTTCTTTTCGACGTATTCAAAAGTCGCAAGATCGAGTTCCAGAATCTGTTTACCGACTTTTTTATAGAAGCCTTGACCCGACTTCGCCCCGAGTGACCCTTCGTCGACCAGCCGTTTCATTTCTGCCGGCACGGCAAACGTGTCTTTTTCCGCTCCGTCCGGTAACAAGTCGTAGACGTTGTTCGCGACGTGAACGAATGTGTCGATCCCCACGACATCAAGCGTCCGGAACGTCGCTGAGCTTGGACGACCGAGTAATGGTCCGGTGACGGAATCGACCTCCCCGATCGAATAGCCGCCCTTCTTCATCTCGTCGAGTGTGACAAGCAGACCGTACGTACCAATCCGGTTGCCGATGAAGTTTGGTGTATCTTTAGCGATGACGACCCCTTTACCAAGACGTTCTTCTGCGAACTGTTTCATGAACTGGACGACTTCCGGAGCCGTATCCGTCGTCGGAATCAATTCGAGTAACTTCAAGTAACGCGGCGGATTAAAGAAGTGTGTGCCGAGGAAGCGGGCATTAAAGGAATCCGAACGTCCTTGACGCATCGCTTCGATTGAAATTCCTGACGTATTCGAGCTGACGATCGCATCTTCGCGCAAGAACGGTTCGATTGTCGCAAACAGCTGTTGCTTGACGTCAAGCCGTTCGACGATGACTTCAATCACCCAGTCCGCTTCTTTGAGGCGTTCCAAGTCGTCTTCGAGGTTTCCGACTTCAATTAAATCGAGTAATTGTTTCGAAGCCAGTGGTGCCGGATTTTGTTTGAGTAACTTCTGACGGTTGTCGCGGGCAATCCGTGACCGGACTGCCGCATCTTCGAGCGTCAACCCTTGTTTTGTCTCCTGCGCCGTTAATTCTTTTGGTACGATATCAAGCATCAATGTCCGGATTCCCGCGTTCGCGAGGTGTGCGGCAATCCCTGCACCCATGACCCCTGAACCGATAATGACGGCGAATTGAATATGTTTCGTCGTGTGTACTGTGGTCGGCTGACCGATTTGACTCGCCATGATAGACCCCCTGATTCGTAATTGAATGAACAACCATTCATTATTCTGACAAAAAAAGAAGCCGTCCGTTTTTCCACTGCTTCCTTCTACATCTCCATCATAAATGAATTATCATTCAGTAGCAATAAAAATTCAGCTATTGGTCAAATTTCCCTGTTAAACTGAAATCAAAAGGGGGAGTTCTCATGAAATCGACAGAACAATTATGGGATCAAAAAGCGACGGACTGGGCGGAACGATCGGAGATGATGTGGACGTCAGGCAGCCGGAAAACCATCATCCCGTTTCTGAAATCCGTCATCACGTCCGGCAACTTACTCGACTTAGGATGCGGCGACGGTGCGGCCTGCCGTCTGCTTGCAGACGCGTTTCAGGTGACAGGACTGGATTTATCGGAAGAAATGGTACGAATCGCCCGTGACAAATCACCGGCACTCGACTTCGTCGTCGGAACCGGTGAAGCGTTACCGTTTGCGGATGATACGTTTGACGCCGTCCTTGCTGTCAATTCACTCGAATGGTCGACGCGTCCTGTCACGGTGCTAAGCGAAATTAGCCGGGTCGCTCCGCTTGTCGTCATCAGTCTACTTGGACCAACGGCAGCACCACGGGCATTGTCCTATCGTCGCCTGTACGGAGAAGACGCACCGATGGGTAATACGATGATGCCGTGGGAACTTCTCCAACTGGCAAATGAACTTGGCTGGACGTTGCTTGATGAAGCCGTCATTCAAAAAGAAGGTGCCGTCATGACCGGTCACCGGTTGCTTGATCAGTCCCATGCGTTTTCCTGTTTGTTTGCGTTTCAGACAAGAGATTAAAAAAAATACCTATTTGCAACAGACGTATGTCCACCCGCTTTTCTCGGGCGGGACGCAAGCCGCGCCCATCTAGCGATGACCGGGTCTTGCTTGTCCCTGACGGAAGCAAGCTTCCTTTTCCCGTAGAAGTCGAGTGGACACGTCTGTTTTTCGTTTACTGATAGCGTTGATGGATTTGAAACAGCAAGTGTTCAATCAGTTCCGGGAGCATAGATGTCTTGTCTTGCCATTTCACCCGAAAATACAGTGTCCGTAATAATTGTTTTGTATTGCGGAGGACAGTAAATCGTTCGTCGCTCCAATTTACCGGTAGATCAAGTAAGGCTTGGACTGATGTCTCAATCGTCGTGAACAAGATTTCGTCTGTCATTCCTCGTTCTCTTGCCGCTAACCAAGCTGTGATGACACGTTCCTGTTCTTCATCGATAAAAACACAGTCCGGTGTCATCAAAATCTCGATGAACCGGGCAATCGCTGCTTGCTCATTTCTGATCTGACACCGGGGATGCTTGAACCAAGCATCATAGACGTCGGCAATATGGGCAATACTATGCGCCCAACCATAGTCAGGAACAAATCCTCGAAAATCTGTTTCGTTTTTAAGATACGTCAACAATCGTTCGGAGAGCTGTTCGTATCTCTTCTCGTCCAATTGTGGCTTCGCGATATCCTTTTCCAATACTGCCGCCAAAAGCAAAGCCGAAAAAGAACGGGTGAAGACGGCGGTGTCATCCGGCTCCGTCAATTGATGAAATAAGCCGTCCTGACTCAAAACAAACGATACGATCCGTTCAGCTGATATTGCGGAAAACTCTTCCGACATAATCCATTCAGCCAGCCGCGGATAAATGAGTCCGTCCCGTAAAGCCGGATCCAAACTGCCGATATGGTGCAGCATCTGATCAAGCAATTCCTTCGAAATAACAGTATTCTCTCGTTGCAGCTGCACTTTCAACTGCTGTTCCGTTACATCCATGACCGTGCCTCCTATGTAGTATATGTACTCAGTGAAGAAAGATTTGCTTCCCGTGACTCCTACGGGAAAAAGCGCGTTTTTTTGCGCTGTCAGAGACAGGCGAGACCCGGCTCGTTGATCCCATGGGTCAAAGAGCCGCGACTTGCGTCTCGCCCGAGGAAAGCAAGGGACGTAAAAATCTTTCGAACAATTATTAAAAAATGATAAAAAAAGATGAAGCCATGACAGCTCCATCTCATGTTCCCCTATTAACCTTTGACCATTCCTTTAAGCACAAACGCCACGTTCGCCGGACGTTCCGCTAAGCGACGCATGAAGTAGCCGTACCAGTCACGACCATACGGAACGTAGACCCGAACTTTATAGCCGAGCTTCACGAGTTCAAGTTGTCGCTCGACACGGATGCCGTACAGCATCTGGAATTCGAACTTGTCGTTGCCGATGCCATTGTCTTTCGCATAACGGATGATTTGTTCAATCATCGCATCGTCATGCGTCGCTACTGCAGCATAGTTACCAAGTGACAGTTGAAGTTTTACGAGCTTGATGTAGTTATGATCCACATCTTCTTTTTCCGGGAAGGCGACCGTTGCCGGCTCTTTATACGCGCCTTTAACGATCCGTAAGTTCGTCTCGAATCGTCCGACACGTTTGATGTCGTCTTCCGACCGGTACAAGTACGACTGAATGACCGTCCCGATGTTATCAAATGACTGACGTAATTCTTCGAACAGTTGAATCGTCTTTTCACAACGCGGCTCGTCTTCCATGTCGATCGTGACAAAGACACCAACTTCTTTTGCCCGTGTTAAGATCCGTTCCATGTTCGAACGAATCAATTCATCCGAGATATCGAGACCGAGCGATGTCAATTTCAGTGAAAGTTGCGAGTCTAATTTCTCTTCCGCAATCATTTCTACCGCACGAATACATTCCTGCGTCATCATTTCCGCTTCTCCTACGGTCGAGATGAACTCCCCGAGGTGATCCATCGTGACGCACAATCCTTTTGCATTTAAGCCCTGAATCGCACGTTTCGAAGCTTCAAGTGAATCCCCCGCGACGAAGCGACCTGCACCGAATTTCAGACCATACCGTTTCGCCAGACCATTCAATGTCTTATTTTGCGATAAAAAGATAAAACCATCCCGTAATACTCGTTCCATCACTCATTACTCCCCCTAAATAAATGCTAGGCTGTTTTACCATGTCGGTTCACATCTCTGCATTCATATTATGACATAAAGCGCTTACACGTGCTCATTGTTTTGTTTTTTCCGAAGTTTACGTTGTGCAAAAAATCCAACCATAAAAAATAAGAGGTATAGGAAAATCGCAAAGAAAAACTGCCAGGAAAATGGATCACGTAAACTTGCGCCGATGTTGTTGTAGACAAAGGCACCCGGAATGATGCCGAGGTAACTCGCAAGCGCAAACTGTCTAAATTTAATTTTTGATAGACCTGACGCGTAACTGATCGCATCAAACGGAAAAAATGGAATCAGCCGGACGATCAAGACGACAACAAAGCCATTCGTCGCAATCCGTTCATCAAGTGCCGTTAATTTGCCGGTGCCGATGATTTTTTCAATCCCGCGCCGACCGAGCAGGCGCGCGATCCAAAAGCTCAGTAAGCTGCCGGTCCCGGCACCAATGACGTCCAAAATCGTTCCCAGCCATGGTCCATATGTATAGCCGCCAAAAACGGTCAACAGGCTCGCCGGGAAAAAGACGAGCGGACGGATCGTATAGGCTAATATGTACAGCAACATGCCGAAGGCGCCTTGCTGACGAATCCAGTCAGATAACGCTTGAATATCAAACTGCTCCATCATTCCCGAAAAGCGGAAATACAGGAGCAGTCCGACGCCAATCAGCATGTAGAGTGTAAACGGGAGCCAGTCCCGTAACTTGAGCTTCTTCAAGACAGCGGTGCGGATGCCGGTGCGACGTAATAGAAAATCGACAGGAAAATCAAGATGCTGCCGGCGAGGACAAACAGATGCCAAATCGCATGATTGTAAGGCAAACGTGCCCAGACGTAAAAGATGACACCAAGTGAATAGGCGAGTCCCCCACCCAGCAGGAGAAGGAATCCTTGTAAGCCAAGCGCTTCATACATCGGTTTAATCGCGAACAGACAACACCAGCCGAGAATCAAATACGAGGCGTTCGAAATCCAGACGTATTTTCCGGTCGAATACAATTTCCAAATGATACCGAGAATACCAACGCCCCAGACGATTCCAAGCAACGTCCAGCCGAGTGGTCCGCGTAACGTAATCAAGGCAAACGGTGTATAGCTCCCGGCAATCAATAAGTAGATTCCTGCGTGATCAAGAATCTGCAGGACTTTATTGGCTTTTGTATGCATCAGCGAATGCATCAGCGTCGAGAACAGATACAACAGAATCATCGTTGCACCAAAGATACTGACGGCCGTGATGTTCCAAACACTACCCGACTTCGAGGCTTGCAGGACAAGCAGGACCAAAGCGACGATACTAAAGATGACACCGAGACCATGGGTAATCGCACTGGCAATCTCTTCTTTTAACGAATCACCTTTTGCGAGCAACTCTTCAATCGTTTCCTTTGATTGGTCTTTGATCGTTTTCGTGATTTCTTTTTTCGTGATCAAGATGACACCTACTTTCTGGACAAACAGACTATGTTCTTGATTATACGCCCGCTTTCTACTAAATGCCTATCAAAATGTTCTGACGATTTGATGACACTTCTTATGTTGTTTTCCCATTTTTTTCAGCAAAAAAACTCTGCATCCCGTTTTAGGAATGCAGAGTCATCGATTACCACTGTTCGATATCCGGTCGATCCTTGAACGTCGACTTTGTGCCATGGCGTTCGTTCAAGACCGCTTCGACGTCCGTAAACGAAACACCCCGATCAGCAAGCAACACCGTCAGATGATACAGTAAATCCGCTGTTTCCTCCGCGAGCGTATCGTCGCCTGCGAGGACGACTTCAAACGCTTCTTCACCAAACTTCTTGGCGATTTTTTCCCGGCCTGCTTTGACCAGGTAGTTCGTATAAGACGCCTCATCTTGTGACGCGATTTTTTCCTTTACCGTTCGTTCGAGTTCATGTAGCATGCGGCACCTCCACTTCTGTATAGAAACATGTCCGATTGCCGGTATGGCACGTCGGTCCGTTGGCTTTGACGGTGATCAACAGACTGTCCTGATCGCAGTCAATCCACATACGGCGTAGTTCGAGCGTATGCCCGCTCGTCTCGCCCTTCGTCCAAAGTCGGTTTTTCGTCCGTGAGAAAAACGTGACGAGTCCGGTCGCAAGCGTCTTGTCGTACGCCGCCTGATCCATGAAACCGACCATCAGGACGTCGTTCGTCGTCTCATCTAAAATCACGGTCGCGACGAGTCCCTTCGAAAAATTCAATTTGATCATCGGACGTCGACTCCTCTCGCCTTCAAGTAGTCCTTCGTCTCCGGCATCGTATAGGTCGCTTCGTGGAAAATCGAGGCCGCGAGCGCCGCATCAGCTCCGGCTTCGAGCCCTTCCGCCAAATGTTCGAGTGTCCCGACGCCACCCGAGGCAATCAACGGGACATTGACGACTTCGCGCAAGCGTTGGATCAATTCCAAGTCGTAGCCGTCCTTCGTTCCGTCCGCATCCATCGACGTGACGAGCAGTTCACCGGCTCCAAGCGAGACCGCTTCCTGCGCCCATTCAATGGCGTCCCGGCCGACAGCTTGTGTGCCGCCGTGCGAGAAGACACCCCACGAGTCACCTGTCCGCTTGGCGTCGATCGCGACGACCGTCGCCTGGACACCAAACAGACGGCTGATGTCTTGAATCAGTTGCGGATTCTGTAACGCCGATGAATTGAGGGAGACTTTATCGGCACCGGCACGGATCAACCGTTTGGCGTCTTCAAGCGTTTTGATGCCGCCGCCGACCGTAAACGGCATGTAAATGACTTCCGCCACACGCTCGACGATATCGAGCATCGTGTCGCGTCCTTCTTGCGTTGCCGAGATATCAAGTAACACAAGTTCATCGGCCCCTTGTTCGTAATAGTATTTCGCGACGGCTACGGGATCGCCGAGGTCCCGCAGATTTTGAAACTTCACGCCTTTGACGACGCGTCCCTCCTTGACGTCAAGGCAAGGAATGATCCGTTTCATCAACATACGCGAAGCACCTCTTTCAACGAGAGTGAGCCGTCGAGCAAGGCACGGCCGATGACAGCACCGTCCATCCCGATTTCTTTTAAGCGGGCCACGTCTTCGACTGTCGTCACGCCACCGGACGCAATCAGTTCAACGCCGTCCCGTTTTAAGCGGTCCAGTCCGTCGACATCCGGTCCCTGCATCATCCCGTCGCGGGAAATGTCCGTGTATAAGAAGGTCTTAATGCCTTTTTGAATCAAGTGTTCGATCGCCCGGTCAAGTGTCCAGTCACTCGCTTCGAGCCAGCCACGTGTCTGGACGATCCCATCTTTGGCATCAAGCGCCACAGCCAACTTATCACCGGCCCGCTCAATCATCTGTTCGAGCAAGGCTTCGTCTTCGAGAGCGACCGTGCCGATCAGGATCCGGTCAATCCCGGCGCCAACGTAAGCTTCGACCGTTTCGATGTTGCGGACACCGCCACCGGCTTCGACAAACAAATCGGTTTCTTTTTTGATGTCCGCGATCAGGCTCAAGTGCAGGGGTTCGCCGGCTTTTGCCCCATCCAAATCAATCAGGTGAATCGCTGTCGCACCATCTTCTTTAAACCGTTTCGCGATCGTCAACGCATCCCCGAAAAAGGTCTGCTGTTGAAAATCACCTTGCTTGAGCCGGACGGCCTGTCCGCTCATTAAATCGATTGCTGGGTAGAGTTGCATGTCGTCTCTCTCCATTCCTTAAGTAATTTCAATCCGACTTCGCCACTCTTCTCCGGGTGGAACTGCATTCCCGTCACCAAGTCTTTTTGGACGATGGCCGGAACGAGTCGTCCGTATTCGACCGAATCGACGATCCAGTCCGGTTCACAGACGGCACCGTACGAGTGGACGAAATAAACGGCTTCGCCATGGTTCGTCAACTGATGCCAGCCCATGTGGGGCAAGCGGACGTTACTCGGTAACTTTTCGACCGTTCCCGGTAAAATACCGAGCCCTTGCGTCTGTCCATCCTCATCGCTTGATTCAAACAACAGTTGCATCCCGAGACAAATCCCGAGGAATGGTTTTTTCGTCGCTTGTTCCTGTAAGAACTCGATTAATCCCGTTTCTTGCAGTCGGGCCATTGCAGGGGAATAGGCGCCGACACCCGGTAAGACGAGCGCTTCCGCCTGTCCGAGCAGTTCTAGGTCACTCGTGACGATGACGGCTTCCCCGAGCTCTTTTAACGCCCGTTCGATGTTGGCGATATTGCCGACACCATAATCTACGATCGCGATCATTGGTCAATCAGTCCTTTCGTCGACGGGACGCCATCACCGGTGACAGCAACCGCTTGACGGACAGCCCGCCCCAGTGCCTTGAACAGTCCTTCAATCATGTGGTGGGTGTTCGAACCGTAGAGAACTTGCGCATGAATCGTCATCCGGGCACTGCGGGACAAGCCTTGGAAAAACTCTTCCGCCAGTTCCGTATCAAAATCGCCAAGCTTCGGATTTTTGAATTCGGCGAGGAAGACCGTATACGGACGACCGCTGAAATCGAGGACAACCGAGGCAAGCGTCTCGTCCATCGGCACACGCGATTCACCGTACCGTTCGATACCGGCTTTGTCGCCTAACGCTTCCGTCAAGGCCGCCCCAAGGACGATCGCCGTATCTTCAACCGTATGGTGGGCATCGATCCAGAGATCACCCTTCGCTTCAATCACAAGACCGATTCGGGCCTGGAAGGCAAACAAGGTCAACATGTGGTCGAAGAAGCCGACCCCTGTCTTGATCTCAACCGGTCCGCCACTGAGGTCGACCGCGACCTTGATTTCTGATTCTGAACTTACTCGTTCACTTGTCCCACGACGCATTGCAGTTCCTCCTCTACACATTTCTCTAAGATTTCCATCGCTTCCTTCGAGCCGCAACTGACACGGAAGGCTCCGTCAAACAAACGGATCCGCAGTCCGGCTTTGGCACAACGTTCGGTGAAGCGCTCGTTTTCCTCGTATTCAACGTAAACAAAATTCGCAGCACTCGGATACGTTCTGCCAAGCGGTTCAACCAGACGGGTAATCGTGTCCCGGCTCGCGAACGTCTCTTCCAAGACGAGATCCAGTTCCGGCTCGGCCATGATGGCGATCCCGACGGCAGCCGAGAGTCCGGAGACGTTATACGGCGACTTGATCGATTCGACTTCCGCGACGACCTGTTCACTGGCAATCAGGAAGCCTAGTCGCAGTGACGCGAGACCAAACGCTTTCGACAACGTCCGGAGAATGATCGCGTTCGGATATTCGTCGAGCAGACCGATCATCGACTGCTCAAAGGCAAAATCGATGTAGGCTTCATCAATCACGACATATTTTCCACTGTCGAGCAATCGGCGGACATCCTGTTCTTTCCGTAAGGTCCCCGACGGATTATGCGGGTGACTGAGGAAGATGATGTTGCCTGGGGCAGCAAGTAATCCGTCGACATCAAGCGCCATCCCGTCGAGCAACGGGACTTTACTGAAGTCGGCCCGTGCGCGGTCAGCATAAAACTGATACATGACGAAGTCCGGTTGCGAGGCGATGACCGGTGACTCCGGTCCGGCGTAGCGGGCACAGAGGTAACCAATCAGTTCGTCGGAGCCGTTCCCGGCCACGAGCTGCGTCGGACGGACACCGGCGTAGGCGCTGTACGATGCTTTCGCTTGATCGATGACTTCGATCGGATATTCATTGATCGGAAACGTCTCGACGAGTTGTTTGATCGTCTCGATGCCAACCCGGCTGTGTGGTGTAAAACGTTCGTTTTGGTGTAATCGCATCAATTCTCCCTCACTTCTATCGCTTGTGCGTGTGCTTCGAGTCCTTCGACCCGAGCGACCGTTTTTGCAGCATTCGCCAGTCGGGCGACACCTTCCCGTGTCGCTTCGAGCAGCGTCTGGTGACGTAAGAATGTTCGTGCCGATAAGCCGGACGCAAAGCGTGCCGTCCCCGACGTCGGTAAGACGTGGTTTGTCCCGGCGACATAATCGCCAAGTGTTTCCGGTGTTTCGTGTCCGAGGAAAATCATCCCGGCGTGACGGATCAACTTGACGACCTCTTGCGGGTTCGCGACGGCGAGTTCCAAGTGTTCGGCAGCCAAACGGTTCGCTTCTGCAATCGCTTCATCAAGTGAGGCAACGAAGACGCCACCGTTTTCCATCGCCCGGCGTGCAATCTCTTGCCGCGGGAGTACTGACAAGCGACGTTCGAGTTCCTCATCGACGTCACGTTTCATTGCTTCTGTCGGGACAAAGGCAATCGCGACCGCGTCACGATCGTGTTCCGCTTGTGCGAGTAAATCGGCGGCAATCCGGTCTGGATGCGCCGTCTCATCAGCAATGACGACGACTTCTGACGGTCCCGCGACCGAATCGATGCCGACGATGCCGTAGACTTGGCGTTTCGCTTCCGCAACAAACCGGTTGCCCGGTCCGACGATCAAATCAACCGCTTGAATCGATTCCGTGCCGAACGTCAAGGCAGCGACGGCTTGGGCGCCACCAATTGTATAGATTTCTGTCACACCGGCGATTTTCGCCGCGACCAATACTTCCGTGCTCAGTCCGGTGACCGGTGTCACCATGACGACCCGCTCGACGCCGGCGACTTTAGCCGGAATCGCGTTCATCAGGACGGTTGACGGATAACTTGCTGCTCCGCCCGGGACATAAATCCCGACCGAGTCAACCGGAACAAACCGTTGGCGACGGGTGACGTCCGCTTCGACGAGCTCGATGTCGGACGGCAATTCTTGTTCGTGCCACTCGACCAGTCGAGTCGCCATCAGTTTTAACGAGTCGACCAGATTCGGATCGGCTTGATCAAACGCTTCTTGGATTTTCGTTTCATCTAAACGGAAGTCTGTCAGATCAACGCGGTCAAATTCACTTGTATAGCGACGGACGGCTGCATCGCCGTCGTTTGCCACTTGTTCCAGAATCGACCGGACGGCTTGCTCCGTCTCACGGTCAACACTGAAGTTTTTTGTCGTTGCCATTACCGAGTCACTCCTTCTGTCAGCTGTTCGAGTAATTGAATCACTTCGACGCGTTTGCGTTTCAACGTCCACTCGCTTGTAAAGAATCGGGCGTTGATATCGATGATTTTTTCGTATTCATTAAGACCGTTCGCCCGGAGTGTTTCACCCGTTTCGACGATATCGACGATTGCATCGGCAAGTCCGAGTAGTGGTGCCAGTTCAACCGAACCGTTCAGCGGCACGATATCGACATCGACACCAAGTTCACTGAAGTAACGTTTTGCGATGACCGGATATTTGGTCGCAATCCGGACCCGGCGTCCGCCTTCGAACTGCAACGGTTCTTTTGCACAAACCGACATCCGGCAAATCCCGAATGGTAATTCTGCCAGTTCCGACAATTCCTGATCCGATTCGAGCAGGATGTCGCTGCCGGTGATTGCGACATCAAGGACGCCTTGGGCGACGTACGGAATCAAATCTGATCCTTTCATGAAGACGAATTCGTGTTCGCCGCGTTTGACGATCAATTCACGTTCGATCGCTCCCCACGTTTCGACGCCTGCTTCTTTTAAATACCGTTCCGTCGTTTTCGACAGCCGGCCTTTCGTAATCCCAATCCGCATTTAGAGCACCTCCGCGAGTCGTTCGACGGAAAATCCGATCCCGAACGCTTGTTGTTCCTGACCAAATTGTTCGTACAGCCGGTCATATCGTCCTCCGACCAATACCGGCTCGGTCACACCTTCGATGAAACCGTGAATCGTCACGCCATCATAGTACGTCTGCAGCCCCATCTGTCCGAAGTCGAGATCAGCATTGACGGCGTCTGCTAAATCGATGACGGCATTTAAGCGGGTTTCGTCGACATACGGCAAAATCTGTTCCGCCCCTTCGCGACCAAACAAGAGCGGGAGTTTGGCGAGCAAGGCATCATCGAGTTCCCGGGCAATCCGTTTCAGTTCGATGACGTTCCGTAACCGCAACATCTGGGTCACTTGATCCCGCAGGTGGTGATCACCGACCCGCGTTTCAATCAAGTGTTCAATCAGTCCGGCGTCGCCGATCGACAACGTCACTTCTTTACCGGTCAATTCTTCGATCAACCGGACACCGAGTTGGATCGCTTCGACCTCGGCAATGACGCCCCGTTCTTCAAAACCGACTTGGAACTTTTCTTCCGGCTGGAAGACCGAACCACTGTAAAAGACGCGCTTATATTGTTCGCGGCCCCGCTCACTGAGCGCCCGCGCGACACTTGTCGTAAAATCCATCCGAATTTGTTCCCGGCCACCGACTTCTTCAATTAAAGGGGTGATTAATCGGGTATAGTTAGATTGTTCGAGCCCATCCTCGAGTTGGCGGATGACACGTTGCAGGCGTTCAGCTGATTGCCCGACGTAGTCCGTCGCCCCGTCTTTGAGTCGAATCGTAGAAAATGATTGCATGTCGCCACTCCTTTATCTTGTTATCACTGTACCACGCTAAATTATTTAACGATAAGATACCTTTTTTGTGGTTCGATTGTCAATCCTTTTGCCTGTTTTCGTACTGAAAAAAACATATTGGAGGTTTTGTCATGCAATTGATTAAATGGGACGGTCACGTCCACAGCCCGTATTGTCCGCATGGAACAAAGGATCCACTCGAAGCGTATATCGAACGCGCCCTGTTACAAGGTCTCGAACGGATCAGCTTCACCGAACACGCCCCGCTGCCGGAAGGACTTGTCGATCCGGCACCCGACAACGATTCCGGGATGTCGTTCGCGACAGCCGAACGCTACATTGAAGAACTGAAGACATTACGCGACACATACAAAAATGATATCGACATCCGGATCGGGATGGAGTTTGATTACTGGGAGCATGACGTCGACGGCACGCGTGACATCATCGCCCGCTATGGTCCCGAGCTGACGGACGGCATCCTGTCCCTGCATTACCTTTGGATCGAGGACCGGTATTACATGGTCGACTTCAGCAAGGAAAGTTTTGGTGAGATCGTCACAACGACCGGCAGTGTCACGGCCGCTCACGAACGGTATTACGAAGGCATCCAGGCGCTTGTCATGACGAACCTCGGGACCCATCAACCAAAACGCCTCGGTCACCTGACGTTGCCGACGAAGTTCATCCAAGCCTATCCGCTTGAGCAGACGCCGGCGAACCTCGACGAGACCGTCCGTAAAATCCGCCAGGCCGACTTTACGCTCGATCTCAATACGGCAGGACTGCGCAAACCGTTATGCGGTCTTTCCTATCCTTACCCGGAACTCCTGCAAATCACGCAGTCTTTAGGGATTCCGCTCGTTTACGGATCGGATGCGCACCTCGCGAAAGACGTCGGGGCTGATTTTGATATGAAGTGGTAACAAAAAAACCCGGATGCCCCATGGCCTCCGGGTTCTTTGTTTACGTCGGGTACGGAAAACCATCTGAGCTGACGGGAGCGATCGTCACAGCCAACTGTTGCAGTTGCGAAAGCGACAGATTTCCGGTCACAAGGACGAGTTGATCGTCATCTACATAATACAGGTTTGTACCTTTCTTTTTCTGTTGCACGTAAGCCGTTCGACCGTCTGCAAGTCTGCTTGTCTTCCAATCAGATGAAGGAACGTTCTGTTTCGGAAGGACGGTGATTACTACAGCATCAGTTTTCGTATAAAATAGCCACATGCGACCGGAGTCTTCACTGGAAATTGAACTACTGCCAATTGATTGAAATTTTGAGAACGGTAGCTTCAGACCGTTCGCCGCACTGGTTGCTTTTATCTGTTTGATATCTTCATAGAGACCGCTCTTTAAAATCCAGCTCTTTGCCTGACGTTGGTACGTCAAGATGGCAAGACGCTTAGCACTTTTCGGATACTGGAGAGTGACATAGGCACGGTCTCCGACGACGACACTGCTCCAAAGATCGGTCGCTGTCGGATGAGCCGACGTCCCGTCCCTAAATTGAAACTCCAGATGACGACGGACACCTTCTTCAAATGAATCTGCATCTTGCGGGAATGCATCAACCTTAATCCTCTTCACGATGGCGTCTGATGTCGTTCCACCATCAGTAGTGGTATCGTCTATCCATTTCGTTTCTTGCTGACTGGATGCAGGAATTTGTTCCGGTTCCGCGCAACCGGTCAAGATACCCGTAATCACTAGGGCACTGACCAAACATGTTCGTTTAAATCGCATAGGTCTCTCCCTCTCCATGTTTTCCCTTTCTTCCAGTATCGCACGGTTCATCATGACGCTTTTCATCAAACTGACAAAGAAGGGAAAGGAGAATTTCCTCAAAAAAAAGATTAGCCATCTCTTCAATTTAAGAAGAGGACTAATCTTTTTCACATATCTATTTCACTCTAAATTGGCATGTTTGCCGTACATCGTTTTTGAATCAAGTTGTTTCGCCGCCATGATGTGTAAAATTAATGCATCATAAAACAGTAACATCGTCTGTTCAAACAATGATCCCATCGGCTGGACCGTTTCGTCCGCCGTCGCTGTCCGTTCTTTCGGCACTCCCGGCAGCTTGACGGTAAGATCCGCTAACTTCGCCAGTGTCGACGTCGGCTCAATCGTGACGACCGCGACGGTTCCACCGATCTGCTTCGCTTTCTCGACGATCGGGACGAGTGTTTTCGTCTCACCGGATCCTGATCCGATGATCAACAAGTCCCCTTCGCGCAAGTTCGCTGTGACCGTCTCACCGACGACATATGCATCGAAGTTCATGTGCATCAGACGCATGACAAACGCTTTGCCCATTAAGCCGGAGCGACCGGCTCCAGCGAGAAAGATCCGGTCTGCCTTCAGAACGGCTTCCGCGAGTTGTGTCGTCTCGGCTTGATCAATCGCTTCGACCGTCGACGTCAGCTCTTGTACAATCGTTTGAATATGTGTCATTTACGCCTCTTGCAGCATCCGACGCATCGTTGACGCTGTTCCTTGTTTGTCGTCTTGTCCGGTAATCCCGCCACCGACGATGATGAGGTCTGGGCGTGCTGCGATGACTTCCGGTAATGTCTCCATCTTGATTCCACCCGCAACTGCTGTTTTAGCATTTTTAACAACGGACTTGATTGTTGCGAGATCCTCGAACGAGTTTTGACCGACGGCTTGAAGATCGTAACCTGTGTGGACACAGATGTAGTCAACACCGAGTTCATCAAGCTCTTTCGCACGTGTCGCGATATCTTTGACAGCGATCATATCCACCAAAATCTTCTTGCCTGATTTTTTCGCTTCTTCAACGGCACCTTGGATCGACATATCTTCGGCTGCTCCAAGAATCGTCACGATGTCGGCACCGTGTGCGACAGCTTGGCTGACTTCATAGCCGGCAGCATCCATGATTTTTAAGTCGGCGAGAACCGTTAAGTTCGGGAATGCCGCTTTCATTTCTTTCACGGCGCGAAGACCTTCGTTGATGACGACCGGTGTCCCGATCTCAACGATATCCAAGTTTTCTTCACCAATTTCTTTGACTAAAGCGATGGCACCTGCTGTATCGACTAAATCGATCGCGAGTTGTAATTTCATAATTGATCTCTCCTATTCTTCTCTCTATTTATGGATCCTGGCACTTCCTTCTGACGTTCGTGAAGGAACATGACTAAATATAATCCTCATAGACGAACTTAGGAAGTACGCACTTTTAATTTACATAGTGCGGTTTTTCATACATAGTGCGGAAAAGTATACTGTCGATGACAAGAAGGACTATACTAAAAAAGGAGGTGGAACGATGCCACATTTTGAAGACCGGCAGTTTAACTGCGAAAAAGAATTGACCCTATCAATCATCGGAGGGAAATGGAAGATGCTGATTCTTTGGCATCTCGGTAAAGAAGGCACCAAACGCTTCGGAGAGCTGAAAAGTCTGATGCCCGGTATCACGCAACGGATGCTCGTCAATCAGTTACGGGAGCTGGAAGATCACCATATCATCCACCGGGAAGTCTATCCGGTCGTTCCGCCGAAGGTCGAATATTCATTGACGCCACATGGCTACAGCCTGATGCCGATTTTAGACGCGATGTACGACTGGGGTAAGGATTATGCCAAAAATGTCCTCGAAGTTGAGTTTGAACAACAAAAATTGTCCCAATAAAAAAGATGCTCGTCTGTCCCGTCTCAATCTGAGAGGAGGCAATCGAGCATCTTTTTTAGGTTTCTTCTGCTGTAAAAATCTTCGACATCGCCAGTTCGTCGACGTACTCGCCGTCAATGAACAGCGAGGCAATCCGTGTTCCTTCGATGTCGAAGCCAAACTTATGATAAAGCTCGATTGCCCGCAGATTATCTTTCCGAACCGTCAGTTCCAGCCGAACAAGCCCTGCTTCAACGGCAAAGGCATCGACGGCTTCGAGTAATCCGGCACCAAGACCTTGACCCGTATAGGCATCGAGCAAGCCGATCACAAGGTTCGCCCGGTGACGGATTCGGCTTGGTTTGCCACCGACGACCAACACATAACCGACAAGTTGCTCATCGACATCGACGACGAAGATGTCCGAGTTCGCCGCCTGACCAAACCGTTCAATGAACGCTTCCGCCTGCTCCGTCGACATGCTGCGTTCTTCCGGTTCGTACAACATATATTTCGTTTCCCGATCAATTCGTCGCATCAAATCCGATAAGGCCTTTCCATCCATCAAGGTGGCACGTCGTATCATAGGTGTCAGCTCCATTTCCATAAAAACATAATATGAAAAAATAAGTTCTTTTGGTGTACTTGATTAAAACGTAACACGTAACCCTTTTTGAAATCTTGGATTGCTCTGCACTACATTTCTAATCAACAAAGATGTCGTTTAAGTAGTATACGCGTAATCCGGTACATTCCCCTTTTTATGAACAGGGCGATTCATTGATTTGATGAAGAATTAAGTCCACGATGTCTTGTTGACTCATATCGATGGTGAGCATCATTTCTCCATTTATTCCTAACTGATCATGAGGAATCCACCAGGTATTTAAACGTGCTTCTCCAAACTCTTTTGCAGAAGAACGTAAATTATGTCGCTCGACCGTTTCTGTAAAAGGTAAATTAAAGTAATAGGCATAGACGTGATAATCAAAGTAGTTAACGAGATCAAGTAGTAGTTCTTCATAAACTTGTTTTTTCAATATCCCCTCTAAAATAACCACTTTGCATGTACCTTTACCAAACTCTGTAATTCTTTTGATCAACTCGATTGACATATTCCCCTGCAAATCCGGAACCATCAACATCTCGCGACGTACAATATCCTGTGAAACCAGCAGTGTTTCTTCCCCTAAACTTTTTTGAAGTAATTTTGCAATTGTTGTTTTCCCGCTTCCAGAATTACCACGTAAAATAATCAATTTCGTTTCGATTTTGATCAGACCTTTCAAAATTAAATTCCGAAATGAATCATATGCTTTTTTTCTTCTATCGCTCTTATGATAATCAAAACCAGTTCTTGAAGATCAGCAGATTTTTTTAAACAACTTGAAGAAATGACGATATCACAAAATAACGATAGTGACTCAGGCGGAATAATTGTAGTGCCATGGTACGCCAAACCACAAGCTGGTCGATTAAATGTCTGGAAATATGTTTTCATGATTAACAGTTGCTCCATTAAGTCGCTAACGACGTTGTCACCAACACTAATACAATTAAATTTCTTTGATTCATAATCAATATATCTCAAAAGATTTTTGTGGTTATCAATAATCCCAAATTCGTGGGTAAGTGCTATTACTTACACCTTCTTTTTATTAACGTAATATAGATTTTTAACTAATAAGTAAAGTACCTTACTTGTATATTAAAATGTAAAAACCCTTGATATTTACAAGGGTTTTTGACTATTCAATTAAAATGATTTAGCTATTGCTCATATATAATTTAGTTACAGCCCAATTTTTCCACTTTGAAATTGCAAGGGTTATCGGTTAAATACATGCTCAAGTGAGCAGCATTATACAATTTCCCGTTTTTATCTGTATATACAATTTTGTAGGTTTTATCCATAAGGTCATTATCGTTAAGCATATCCACTAATATTTTGCGTCTATCCTGAAACTCACTATCCGTTCCCCATGACAATATAATTTTGTGCGCCCCTAAACATTCATTTAGTATTGTTTCATCATTAATTACGTCATTACCTAGAGCTAAGCTTTTCTTTAACTGGTTTTTATTTTTAGTAATTAGTGAGTACATATTCAAAATTATAATTTCATTAAACCCATTTCTCACTCCAATGTTAGAAGCAAGCATATTTGTTTTATCAAATAATAGTTCATCTGAAAAAGAAGGATTGATTAATATATAACATAGCTTACGATTACCTAGAAACGAAAATTTATCAGTTTTATATTTTCGCTTTAAATAGTACCGATGAGTTAAATCATCTGAAAAATAGCCTTCTATTTCAATCTTCCCGCTATAAATCACTACTTTACTCCTCCATTTAAAGATACTATATTCATACTAAATACTTTTAATTTCAACCGATAGAAATTAAAGCTATTTTTCTAAAATTATAAGCTTAACAAGAACAATATTATCCATTCACTTCCCCATAAACCTCATTCATCATATCTTCCATAATGTACATCTTAAACTCACTGTTCTCCAGTATCTTTTTAAAGAACTCCTCGTTGCTACTCATGCGGTCAAGTACAAAATCCATGAATGTTTTTTCAAAAGCGAATTTAAAATTTTCTTTTGTGTTATTGGCTGCTTTTTGACGCATGTCATCGTCACTTAGCATATCCTGCTTTACTTGCTCCCGAGAAAGGAAATCAGACTCCGTAAACTCTGTACCAAATCGTTCATTTAATTTATCTAAGATACTCGATAAATAAACTTTTTCATCCTCTGCAACACCAGCACCATATTTTTGAGGATCAAGATCTGCGCCACCTGTTTTCTCTAATCCAATCTCACCTTCAAACACTTTTTGGTTGCGATAATATTCGAGTGCCACATCGTCTGCTAGATACACATCTTTATCATTTGCTGAACGTGGTAGTTTTCGAAGTAAATATGTTAAGTAAATATACTGTTTGTGTAAGCTAATATCAATGAAAGTTACAATTTGCAATATGAAACCGTACGTACGTGAGAATTTCATTATTGCTTGTTTAAATGCCTCTTGTTCTTGCTCCGGCAACTGTTTGTAACGTTCGACACCTTTATCAAGAATGGCATTTAACTCAGCTTGGGCCTTTACAGACTTTGTTACACCACCAGCTACTTCTAATTCACTTACTCGTCTTACTTCATCTTCTGTAAATATTTGATATGGCTCAATTTCAGCCTGTAAATCGTACAAAATATTCGGATCTGTTACTTCTGATAAATTTGTCGACTCATAATATGGCTGGAAGGATTCCTTAATATCGTCAGGATCATTAATAAAATCGAGTATAAATGTATCTTCTTTACCAGGGCATGTACGATTTAAACGAGATAGTGTTTGTACTGCTTTAATTCCGCTAAGGGGCTTATCGACATACATTGTATGTAGCAATGGCTCATCAAAACCTGTTTGATATTTTTCAGCTACAAGCAATACTTTGTACTCGTCTGAATGAAATTTTGCAGGCAACTCTCTATCGGAAAAACTGTTCATATCTGTCTCTGTATAACCAATCGCGCCATCCTTCACCGTCCCTGAGAAAGCAACAATCGTTTTCATGTCAGCATAGCCCATGCTGGTAATGTATTTATCGAAGGCAATTTTATAACGCACCGCATGTAAACGGCTTGCTGTCACGACCATCGCTTTTGCCCGACTACCGATTTTACGCTGTACAAAATTCCGATAATGTTCAATAATGATTTCCGTTTTTTGTGCGATACTATGCGGATGCAATGACACATATTGTGCAAGCTTTTTAGTTGCTTGCTTCTTTGACACTTCAGGATCATCATTTGCTGTCTTTGCAATCTTCCAAAAGGTTTTATACGATGTATAGTTTTGTAAAACATCTAAAATAAAGCCTTCTTCAATCGCTTGGCGCATTGTGTAATGATGGAACGCCGTTGGCTTGCCATCCTTTCCTATCGTGCCAAATTTCTCAAGTGTCTTTGGTTTCGGCGTTGCTGTAAAAGCAAAGAATGACACATTATCTTGTTTACCACTTCTCATGATAGCTTCTACGATTTTCTCGTCTACATCATCTAAGTTTTCTTCTGCAAGACGATCTTCTTCGTAAGCAGCTTCTAACGTCTTATCCGATAATGCATTCGTTAAAGCGGTTGAAGCTTTACCTCCTTGAGAGGAATGTGCTTCGTCAATAATGACTGCATACTTTTTCCGATTTAAGTCCGACACTTTTTCTAATATGTAAGGGAACTTCTGTAACGTCGTAATAATAATTCTTGTTTCATTATTTATTGCGTTTGCGAGTTGATCAGAATCTTGATTAATACGCTCAACCATGCCTGCTTTATGCTCTAGTTGATACACTGCGTCTTGTAATTGCTTATCGAGTACACGACGGTCAGTAATTACAATTACACTACTAAACACTGAATTGTTATTCTCTGTATGCAACTTTGCTAGTCGATGTGCAAGCCAGGAAATTGAATTCGTTTTTCCTGATCCTGCCGAGTGTTGAATTAAATAGTTATGTCCGACCTTCTTTACATTTACATCAGCTTCCAACTTACGTACAACATCAAGCTGATGAAAACGTGGGAAAATCAACATTTGACGTTCACCAATCGTCCCACCATTTGAGTCTTTGATTTCGTCCTTCTTAATAAAAATGAAACGATATAAAATATCCAGTAAGCTATCAGGTGTCAAAATCTCGTCCCATAAATAATGTGTCCGATAATTGTTATGAACTCCAGGATTGCCTTTCCCGTCCTGATTACCTTTATTGAAGGGCAAGAAGTATGTTTTTGCTTTATCGAGCTTTGTTGCCATAAATACTTCATCCGAGTCTACTGCAAAGTATACTGCCACACGCTCATTAAATGTAAATAACTGTTCTCGTGGATCACGATCATTTTTTAGTTGCTTCATCGCATGTTCTACTGTTTGATTCGTCAGCGGATTTTTCAGCTCCATGACAACGACAGGTAATCCGTTTAAGAATAAAACCATATCTAAGCTATTGTTATGCTTGTCGCTATAATACACTTGGCGAGACACATTAAAGCGATTTTTTGTATACTGCTCGTTTAATGTCTTATTCATGTCTGTCGGTGGCTTATTAAACGCAAGCTGTAATGTCACACCACGGTCTTTGATACCTTTACGTAAACATTCAACTAATCCTTGTTTATGCAACTGATCTTTAATACGCTTCAATATTTCTACTTTATACATTGGACCATACGACTTTTCTAGCGTACGCATACGTTTTTCCTGAGTTTCTTCTAAAAAAGCGAAAAGTTCCTCTACGTCGATAGCGTGTTGCTTGAAAGCACTACTTGCCTTACCTTCAAGAATGCGCTTTGTGTAACCATTCGCAATTAAAGTTGTTTCAATATTCGTTTCGAAGCCTTTTTCTGATGTATCCATCGCCATTACAATTCACCTCACTTAATCTATTTCAATATTACGTACATCAATTTTGCCTGTTACCATTTCATAGATTAGGGATTGCCGGTATTCTTTTAGTTTCTCTATTTGATTGGCTACTATTTCAACTAAGTTATCAATTTTACTTATGTTTTCTTGCAATTTGCTTATGATTTCGTCTTGTTCCTCGACTGGTGGCCAAGGTATTTTAATTTCTCCAATAGTATCTGTATTTAAATTTAATTGAGTTCCCATTTTACCGAGTCCTTTATATGATTGACCAGACGCAAATATATAATATAAAAATTTATTATTGTACTGATAGTCATGAAAGTAAACAAAGCCATCATGAATACAACACTTGATATTAGTTATGCATGGTTTTCCAACAGTTCCTGCTATACTGACAAATAAATCTCCTGGATATTGTTTGACGCTCAATGAGGATCCTAATTCCGATAATGCTTGTAATGTTTTGTTTAAATACATTCCTGATTTTGAAACATCAGCTATACGTACCCATGCAAACTCTCCATCATCATCAAAATACATTGGATTATCAATAGGTCTTGGTGACGCACCTCGTTTAACTTGAGTTATATGCTTAATTTTTTTTATCTTCCAGTGTTCAGGAATCTCACCAATCCACTCAACACCTGATTTTTTCATTTTCACATTCGGATTTAAACCTTTTGTTACAGATTCTGTAATAATCGATTGGATTTGTTGCTTTAAAAGAGCCATTACTTTTTCTTTTTGTTTGATTACATGATTTATTTCTTCAAATTTTTTATCAACTAAAGACACTATTTTATTCTGTAATTCAATTGAGGGTACAGCAATTCTTATATTTTTAATAATTCCCTGACTAATATTGGGTTGTCCTCCACCTTGAGAAAGATTAATAATTTCTATTCGATGTGCCATCAACCAATAGAATACAAATTTTGTTAATATATCTTTAGGTTTAGCTAATACACAGCAAGCTTGATTAGTTGTAGTTTCATATTTTGTTATTCCCAGTTTACCAATAGTAGCTCCATACATAGCCATGACTAATGATTCTTTTGGAAAAACTGTTAGTGCTGAATATTTTTCCAAGGCTATTTGTGAAACATATTTAGATGTTTTTTCTATATAACCATCTGTTAAGTCTCCTGTATTTAACCATGCTTTATCTGGAGAATTATAATAACTCTCATTAGAAGCTGAAGGAGTAGTGCCACTTCCTATTACATCAAATAACCAGGTAATTTTTTTCTTAGACCATAATTCTTGACTCATTCCATCACCTTTTTCAACTGTTCTGCAATCTCCACTTCCAATGCACGAATTTCGTCCATAATTTCTGTCGAGCTACGTAAGGCGGTATACTTATAAAATTGACGTGTAAATGGAATTTCGTAACCGATTTTTGTTCTTGTTTCATCGATCCATGCATCAGGTACGTGCGGTAACACTTCATTATCAAAGTAATTTTGGATACTTTCTTTTAACGGTACACTCTCCGTATCACGTAAATCACTATCGGCCTCGATATCTGTTTTATTTTTCATACATACATCAGCTGTTTCATCTTTTTCTGATAGACCTGCTAAAATCGCTTTTAATTCAGGTGCACTAGCTGTAATACTTACTTCTTTGAGTGCAGACTTTACAATTTTCGTAAACTCTTCACGATTTTTATATATGGCATCACTTTTTAATGTACGTAATACATATAAAATTTGTGCTTGTAGTTTTTTACCTTCTTCAATTTCAAAATGACCTGCATCACCTTTTTTCTTTGATGTTGCTAAGTTTGAAAAGCCTTTTTCCTCTACAACACGTGCTAAACGTTCTTCCGTCACTTGGAAATTTAATCGTAAGGGACGCTCGACTGTAATTTTTGAGTAGCCAAAGTCTTCATTATCAAAAGTCTTAACGTACTCACCTGGTTGCGCTTCTCCATATAGGCGAACAATTTCTGCAAGTTGTTCCTCTGTAATTTCGTTACGTTTACTTCCCATGCTTTTCTTCATTTTTTTCGAGAAGTCTACTGCATTGACTAAACGTACTTTCCCTTTTGCCAGTGGCGCCTTATTATTCGTTAAAATCCAAACATATGTAGCGATACCAGTGTTATAAAATAAATCGTTCGGTAACGCGACAATGCCTTCTACTAAATCATTTTCAAGTACGTAACGACGAATTTCACTTTCACCAGAGCCAGCATCACCTGTAAACAGCGGTGAACCGTTCATAATAATCGCTAAACGTGATCCTTGTGGATTTTCAGCTGTTATAGGCTTCATTTTTGAAATTAAGTGCAGTAAAAACAATAGCTGTCCGTCACTTGAACGAGGTGTACCCGGACCAAAGCGACCGTTAGTACCTAGATTCTCATGCTCATCAATAATAGGTTTTTGATACGATCTCCAGTCGACACCATATGGCGGATTTGAAATCAGATAATCGAATCTCTCTTGAGAAAATTGATCATTCGATAATGTATTGCCTAGACGAATATTACGTGCATCTTCACCTTTAATTAATAAATCTGCCTTACAGATTGCGTACGATTCTCCATTTATTTGGCTCATCACCATAAGGTGTGGTTGACACATAAAATCCATCGGATTTTAAATCGAACATAGAAAAAAAGCGAAAACCCCGGTATCGTAATTGTTGTCTAGACAAACCACGATTGGAGTTTTCGCCTTGTCCCAACAGTTTATCAAATTAATTCTTCCGCTTCCAGCCCTTTTTCAAATCCAGATGTCGTCCGATGAAGAACCGCACGTATTTCCTGTCATTCCTGATACACATGAAATCCCTTGTCCGCTATGCGAAAAAAAGACCATCCTGCATTCGAAAAAACGTCGTCGTTTTCGACACGGTCATGCGTGGGGAGTCGGTGCCTTGTGGATCGAACTGGATGTCCCACGTCAAAGATGCCTCTCTTGTGATTTGACGTTCGTATATGACTACGGTCTCGGACTCGTCCGTACTTCTACCGAAGTGTTCCGAAAAGGCATCACAGAA
>NZ_JACSMT010000021.1:0-49984 GCF_018618815.1 Exiguobacterium sp. s128
ATGTGGTGTGGTAACTCCATTCTACACGAGGCCGTTATGGGCTTTTTGTGTTTTCCGTCAGGTGTTGCACTTAATATTACAATTCGTCTGTATAAAACATCAGTTGAAAACTAAAAAACGATCAGAGTGTGCAAAGAATCAAAACAGGAGTAGGGAAATGGAAGGGTGAGCGGGAAAGAGTAAAGAGACAAAAGATGTTTTTAGACGAGAAGGGAGAAGTCCAGTGCTTGAGCAAATCCCGTTTTTACTGAGCCGGTTAGGTATGTTAGCCTTATTGGCCTTTTTATTGTCCCAGTGGCGAACGTCACGCCACCTGTTCCAAACATCTTCACGGCGTGCCCATCGTCTGATTTTATTGAGTTTGTTTGTCCTATCCGGTATTTTGATGAACTATGCAGGCATCGGCATTTCAGCCGATCAAACGATTGACCCGTTACTCGGCTTAGCCGTCTCACCGGATCAGTGGATCGTCGATACGCGGTTGACGATCGTCGTCACGAGTGGTCTGCTTGGCGGTCCGGTCATCGGTGGTTTGACGGGACTGCTTGTTGGGTTTCACCGCTTTTGGCTCGGTTCGTTCGGCGCAGAGTCCGGTTGGATCATCGCCATCGGCACAGGACTGTTAAGTGGATTGTACAGCCGTCAGTGGCGGGTCAAGGATGGTTATTCCTTGTTGCAACCGATTGGAATCGTCTTGTGTGCCGTCCTGCTTGATATTGGAGTGGCCTTGATACTTGCGACGAATCAAGCCCTTGTGTTGGAGCTGACGCGTCAAGCGATCTTTCCGATGCTTGTTGCCAATGTGGTCGGAGTCAGTGTCTTCATCGCGATCTTACGGACACAGTTACGACTGGAGCAAGAATTATTTATTCGCGAATCGGCCCGTTCCTATCGATTACTAGACGCAATCCGTCCATTGCGTAAAAACGGAATGACGGTTGATGTCGCCCGGCAGATCGGAGCGACGATTCTGACGGAAACGAAAATCAATCGTGTCGTCTTGCTTGGAGCGGAAGGGATTCTAGCCGATGTCCGGACTGGACAGGATACAGCGGATTTATTTCAGCATCAGACCATCCTCGACTGGGTCGAGGATGGACAAATCTATCGGTCAGAAGACAAGTTGACCCATCAAGTCGTATCGTTTCATCCATTACACATCGAAGGGAAAAAAGCCGGTATCGTCTGCTGGTTTCCGGCCGATTTATTTGACGATACGATGGAGCGGACGATGGAACAGTTGGTTGACTTACTTGCCCGCGAACTGATCACCTATCAAGAGGAACAATTGGCACAGTTTCCGAGTGCGACGATCAAGCCGATCCTCAGTACGAACTACCTCCTTGGAATCATCGATGAGATTCATCAGACGGCTGATCCCGGTACACCGGTCAAACATCAACTGGGAGCGCTTCGCCAACTATTGATGACGGCCCGACGCCTCGATGCCTATCCCTTACGAGAAGAGCTGCTGACGCTCAAATCGTATCTCTCCTTGGAAGGAATTCGGCGTCATCATCCATTGACACCTGCGGCCGTCACGATTGATTTGGATATCGAGACGGCCGTCGAGGAACATTTCGTGTTCCCGTTGTTTGTGACGCAACTGGTCGATAATGCGTTACGGCACGCCTTTCCACAAAGTGGTCCGCATCATCGGATCGATGTCCGGGCCTTTCAACAGGGATTGCATTGGGTGGTAGAAGTCTCGGACAATGGGACCGGGATGCCACTTGAATTTTTGAAGCGATGGGAGCAGGACAAACGGACGGAAACAAGCAACTTATTTTTGTTGCGGCGGGCACTGCATCGGCGTTATGGAACTGCGGCACGCTGTACGATTCATTCACGACCGGGTAACGGGACACGGCTAGAGATATTCCTTCCCGTCACCACCGATTGGTCCTGACAATCATTTGATTCTGCCCGGTAGAATCGAATGATTGTTTTTTTTTAGCCGATCCTGGGTAAAAATGAAAGCAAGAGTAGATTGACACAGGAGGATAAAACGCATGATTACAACAAAAGAAGTCGGTTTTTCCGGCGAGCAACCGATCATCGCGTTTACATTGATGAATCGTAGCGGACACAGCGTAGAGTTACTCAATTTAGGCGGTAAAATCACGGCAATTCGCGTTCCGGATCAACAGGGAACAATCGAAAATGTCGTATTGGCCTTTGATGATATTGAAGAATATTTAGAAGATCCGCATCACTTAGGAGCAACTATCGGTCGGGTCGGTGGTCGGATCGCCAACGGCGCGTTTGCTCTTGAGGGCATGAACTACCTGTTGGAACAAAACGAAGGGGACCATCACCTGCATGGGGGGAGCGTCAACTGGTCGAACCGTTTTTTTGATTATGAAATCGACGGCGAGACATTACATCTGTTGTTGACGAGTCCAGACGGCGAAAACGGGTACCCGGGACAACTGGATGTCCGGTTGACCATCGACTGGACCGATGACGATGCGTTGATCTTGACGTATCATGCGAACACGACGGCTTCGACTCCGTTTAGTCCGACGAACCATACGTATTTTAATTTGACGGGAAATGCAAAAACGACGATTGAACAACACCGTCTACGGATGGATGCGCCGTTTTATATTCCGTTAGACGACGAATCCGTTCCGACGGGTGAGATTCTGTCCGTCAATGAGACGGTTTTTGATTTTCGGACAGCTCGGTCGTTGTACGAAGTGACACATGCAAGTGACGAAGCGTTACGACAAGCGGGCAGTGGTGTCGATCATCCCTTTTTATTAAAAGAAGGCGGAGAAATCGTGTTAGAAGAACCGGTCAGTGGTCGAACATTGCGTGTCGAGACTGATCAACCGGGTGTTGTCGTCTATACCGGCAATCATTTAGCCGGTGACTTTACGATTGCCGGGCGTCGTGCGACACCGTATCTTGGGATTTGTCTTGAGACCCAAGGGTTACCGGATGCCATCAATCAACCGGACTTTCCGTCTGTCGTCTTACGGGCAGGCGAAGTCTATGAAAAACGGACGACCTTCCAATTTAGTCGAATGCAGTAACGTTTTTTTTGCTAACAACCTAAGCGAATGTGGTAGGATAAAGCGAGAAGAATCTAACGGAGGCATAGGAAAATGACTAAAATAGCATGGGTGACCGATAGTATGGCCTATTTCAAAAAGGAAGAGGCAGAAGCAATCGGCGTCAATGTCGTACCGATTCAAATCCTGCTCGGTGAGACAGCCTATAGTGAGGATACGATTACCGTCGAACGGTTATTCCGAGCGCTTGAGGCAGATAAAAAGCTAGTCGCCAAGACCTCACAACCGATTTTCGGAGAATTCGTCGGAACGTATGAACGCTTAAAAGAAGAAGGATACGACTGTGCGATTGCGGTTCACTGTACGAATGGACTGTCGAGTACGGTTCAAAGTTCGGCATCGGCAGCAGAAGCGGCAAGCTTCCCGGTCCACATCATCGATTCGCATACGGCGTTTGAAAACCAACAGGAATTCATTCGTTACGGGATGGCGCTTGAAGCAGAAGGGAAGTCAGTCGAAGAGATTACGGCGGCTTTACATGAGTTGGCGAAAAAAACGCACTTTTATATGATCGTCGGGAACATGGAGACGATGCGCCGGGGTGGACGTGTCTCGTCCGGAGATTTGTTCCTCGCGAACTTGCTCAGCATCAAACCGATCATCACGACGGATGAATCAGGGAAAATCGTCCCGTTCAAAAAGGCACGATCACTGAAAAAAGCCTACATCGAAATCATCAAACAGGTGGAAGAAGCTATGCGTCAGCAGACCTTCTACAAAAACCGGATTTATGTCGCAACGACGATGGCACCAGAGATGGCTGCTGACTTACGCAAACAAGTGGCAGCGAAGTTTCCGGAACTGACCGTCCTTGACGGAACGTTTGGTCCAGCAATTGGCACACATGCCGGAGCGGAAACGGTTGGCTTGTTCTGGCTGAATGACTAAAAAATAAGAACGAACAAGAACCAGGATTTGTTCCCGTGTGTCGGGGCAAGTCCTGGTTCTTTTTAGATGTTGAATGAAACAATGATTCCTAAAAATGCGGCACTGATACCAAGAAGATAGCTGAGTCCAAGGTAAAGGGCCAACGTTTTTCTGTTTTGATTCTGAACGAGTTGCAGTGTCTCGAGTTTAAACGTCGAAAACGTCGTAAAGGAGCCGAGAAAACCCGTTCCGAGCAATAACGTCCATGTCGAATCAAGATGCGAACCGATGACGAGACCGAGTAAAAAAGAACCGAGGGTGTTGATGACGAATGTCGCCAGCGGAAAATCTTTTTTCCAAATCGTTTTGGTCCACTGGCTGATGGCAAATCGGCTGATAGCGCCAAAAAAGGCACCGGTCGCAAGAGCAACAAGGTTCATGAGGCGTCCTCCTTCTGAAACAGACGTAACCGTCTTGTCCCAAGGGCGTAGCCGAGATAAGACATCAACAATCCACCGAACAAACTGATGACGATATACACAAAGGCGTAACCGTAAAAACCGGCCCGTAACAGTTCAACGGACTCGACGCTGAACGTCGAAAACGTCGTGAAGGAACCAACAAAACCGGTTCCGAGTGCCGTCATTGCGTATTGATGAATCAACGTCGTTTTAAATAAAAAATGAGTTGCATATCCTAAGACGAAACAGCCGATCAGGTTAATGCTTAACGTCGCCCATGGAAACGAACCGACTGTGAAGTGACCAATCAGCAGACTAAGACCATAGCGGGCAGAGGCACCCAAAATACCTGCGATCCCGACTAATACATACAGCATAGGGAGCCACCTTTCAATCGTTTTATTTCACCATACGCTTTTCAGAAATCAAGCGTCAAGTCATGAAAAATCGGTTGAAGACTAAACGTCAGATCCTTTTTTACCGATAAAAGACTGTACGAATATGACAGAAGGAGTTTTGCATATGGTGTCGCCCCTTGAACGATTGAGTACGAAGATACTCTCTCGTCTGATTCCTGTATTGATCACAATTGCCCATCCACTTATTTTTATTTTTGCGCAGATTGATTTTGTCTCGATGAGTGTATTTTATCAATTTTTAATCGGTGGTCTGCTGTTGACCGTGGCGCTACTTGCCGGAAATCATTTTTTCGGAGATCGACCGAGTGGGAAATACGTTCAAATCGTTTTAAGCTATCTTGTTCTTGCGCTTGTGCTTGTGACGTTACCGTCTCAAAGTATTTTTACGATTGCGTATCTGTACTTAACCATTTCCGTCATTTATTTGATGCCGCGTGTAGTCGTTCTTGCAGGTGTGCTCGGGTTATTCGAATTAATTTTCTTTACGGTAACAGGAACCCTTGTTTTTACGAGCACTTTTGATTTAATCGTTGCTTTGATCATCTACTTGATGGTATTTTCAGCAGCCACGTTTGTCGCCGTATTCGGACGAAATGTCATGCGCGAAGTCAGACACCAACAAGAAAAGGCGGAGCACTATGCGGCAACTTCTCAATTGACACTCAGTCAATCGGCAGCAACCGCGACCGATGTCACGACGTTCACAGAAGAGATGAGTGAAACCGTCGATATGGCGAAAGGATCTTTTGAAAAAATCGACGAGGCGATGCAGATGCTCGCAACGAATTCATCGAAAAATGCACGATCTGTCCGACAAATTAAACAAATGAACACAGATAATGTGGAGTTGATTGCAGCCGTCGCGACAGCCGTCGATCGAGCCTTGACGCTCAGTTCGTCTTCGAAGGTGACGGCAGAACAAAGTCGAGAGACGATCAGTGAAGCGAGTGAATCACTGCAACACTTAACACGAAGTATGGACGAATCCGTTGCTGCCTTTGGACAACTTGCAGGACGTTTCAAAGAAATCGTCACGATCACGTCAAGCATCAATGCGATTGCGACACAAACGAACTTACTGAGTCTTAATGCATCCATCGAGGCAGCTCGTGCAGGAGAATTTGGTAAAGGATTTACTGTTGTTGCGCAGGAAATTCGAAATTTGTCAGCACAGACGGCAGCAGCCTCAACTGAAATCAATCAGATCATCGAACGGGTGGATCATGATGTCATGAATACCGGAAGTTCAATCGACGCCAGTACAACGTTACTTCGAGAGCAAGAAGCACGGATGCAACGAAGTCATGTTGCATTGCAGACGATTGCAACGGATTCAAACGATTCCGTTCAAGCGATCAGCGGAGCGCGGCAACAATTCGTGACGATTACAGACAGTTTGACGAACATCACTCAGGCCACGGAACAACTGGATGCCTTCATGGATCTTTTACTGACGAGCAGTGATCAATTATCAGGACTGACACGCTCGCAAGTGGAACAAATCAGTGATCTGCAGCAAGCCATTCATACGTTAAATGCCACGGCATTAACACTTCAACAAACCGCTCATGCCTGACACACGTGTACCGATTCTGACGAGTCGGTACATTTTTTTCGTTTGTCACAAGTCTTGAAGGGGAACAACTAAGAGGTACAACAATCAGAGGAGGAAATGACATGAAAGCAGCTTATATTGAACAGTATGGTGGATCAGAGCAATTTAAGGTTGGTGAGCTAGAGCGTCCGACGATTGGGCCGAAAGATGTTTTGATTGAGGTTCATGCGGCAAGCGTCAATCCCGTTGATTGGAAGCTGCGTGAAGGATACTTAAAGGAAATGCTCAGCTATGATATGCCACTGATTATCGGTTGGGATGTCTCCGGTATTATCGAAGAAGTAGGGGCGAACGTGACGGATTTAAAAGTCGGCGATGAAGTATTCAGTCGTCCGGATATTGCCCGTCAAGGGACTTATGCGGAGTATGTAGCGGTGGATGCTCATCTTGTCGTCAAGAAACCGGAAGCGCTGACGTTTGAAGAAGCAGCATCCTTACCACTCGTCGCTCATACAGCATGGCAAGTCATGTTTGAAGTGATGGATGCGAAAGCCGGAGATAAAATCTTTATCGGTGCCGGTTCAGGTGGTGTCGGAACCGTTGCGATCCAACTCGCGAAAGCTCACGGGTTGCACGTCATTACCTCGACAAGTACAAAAAACGTCGACTGGGTGAAGGAACTCGGCGCAGACGAAGTCATCGATTACACACAAGAGGACCCGGCGGACCGTGTCCGTGATCTTGATTTTGTATTTGATACGATGGGAGGCGACGGACAAGCGAAACTGTATCAGATGCTCAAGGCAAACGGAATGCTTGTCTCGATCTCGACACCACCGGATGAGGAACAGGCGAAAGAAGCACAGGCACGTGTCGCCTATGTCTTCATGCAACCGACAGGCGAACGTCTGCAACATATCGCGCAAGCCGTCGAACGCGGAGAGCTGAAACCCGTCGTCGACCGGATTTTTGATTTGGATCAGATCAAAGAAGCGCACGATTACGGCGAAGAAGGTCATGCGAAAGGCAAGATTGTGATTAAGGTAAAGTAAGACATAAAAAAAGCCGGTTCCTTTAAAAGGAAACCGGTTTTTGTGTGACGTCTAACAGACCTGTTCGGATTCGAGCAAACGGTCGAGTAACTGTAATGTCTCCGGCTGATCAGCCAGCATCAGTTGGAGATGTGACCGTTCTGCCTGCAGAAACTCCCGGTAGAGACGGGCCGCCTCCACATGTGTAGCCGGAACGAGAACCGCATAAATGGCTTCAAGACGTAGACGTGGACCTTCGGGTAAATAATCAGCAATCGTTTTTAAACCGAGTTGCGCCCGGTGAGGAACATACCGGTGCAACAGGACTTTGGCAAATTTGATCAGAGCGCTCCGCAACATCTCGACTGCCCATAACGCATTCCCGCGACCGGCTGCTTTTTGATACTGGAACAAAAACCAGACAGAATCAATCGCTTCATCTGCAGCTTCTTGTGTCCCGAGTGCCAAAGAAGAGGTCTCGACGTACGCATCGAGTTGTCTTTTCGGATCATACAAGACACGAATCGTATCGGAATGGTTTAACGATTCGCGTGTTACCGTAAACAGATCGACATGCAGAAGATCGTCGTATACGACAATCAATTGCGGTGCAACGATAAAGATGTCGTCTTTCCAGATGATCGGGCGATAGACGGACAGGTGCGTCAGTCGACGGGTTAAAAACTTATCCATCCGTTCTTCCGACACGAGGCAGTAGAGGTCGATATCCGAATAAACATCTTCTTCACCACGTCCAAATGAACCTTTCAAAAAAATGGCTTCGACAGCCGGATCTTGTTTGAAGCGTGCCACTAACTGTTCAATCGCATGAAGTTGATGCATGGGTTTCGCTCCCTTATATAGTTTATTCCATCAGTATACGCGAAATAAGGGAGATTATCCCATAAAAAAGAGCGATTCACTTAAAATGAATCGCTGGTACTAGAACTAGTAGCATCTTGAAGCCTGTCTTTCTGCGCCAAATGCTCGACATGTTTTTCGCCCCAGGCATTAATGGCATTTAAAACAGGAATGAGTGTTTTTCCATAATCCGTCAGCGAGTATTCGACACGCGGCGGAACGACCTGATAAATCTCCCGGTGGACGATATCGTTCAACTCCAGTTCCCGGAGCTGGGCCGTCAGCATTTTTTGCGTAATGTTCGGGAGATTTCGTTTCAGTTCGCTGAAACGGAGCGTGTCATGTGTGATCAGTTCGAGCAAAATCGATGGTTTCCATTTCCCGGTCAGGATTTCGAGTGCCGTCTCGACGCGGCAACTTGGGGTCTCTTCCATCGGTAGTCCTCCTTCATGGTATCGTTTAGGATACTATACCACTTCTTTGTGCCTACTTCCGTTCTCTTCACTTCTGACTGATAATGGAGATACGAAGCGAACTTATAAGGAGGAAGCAAGATGAACATCAATCCAAACATTACACTCGGACCCGTCAGCTTACGGATTACCAATCTAGAACAATCGATTGCGTTTTACCGGGATGCACTGGGGCTAAACGTTTTAACACAAGACGAGAAAACGGCAACACTCGGTGCAAAGACAACACCACTCGTCATTTTGGAGCAACACAGCACGGCAAAACAACTGCCCAAAAATTCGGTGGCGGGACTGTATCATTTCGCGATTTTATTGCCGAACCGAAAAGAGCTCGGATTCGTCATCCGCAACTTAATCGCCCAAGATATTGAACTCGGGCAGGGGGATCATCTCGTCAGCGAAGCGTTTTATTTATCGGATCCGGACGGGAACGGAATTGAAATTTATGCCGATCGTCCACGTGACACGTGGACGTATGAAGCGAACGGCGACGTCAAGATGACGACAGACCCGGTCGACTGGCAAAGTATGCTCGTCGAAGCAGGTGAAGAAGACTGGTACGGCATGCCGGCAGATACCGTCATGGGACACGTCCATTTCCACGTCAAATCGCTGGAAGCGGCGCGGAAGTTTTATGTCGAGACGCTCGGCTTTGATGTGGCGGCGGATACTTCAAGAATGCGGGCATTGTTCCTCGCTGCCGGCGGCTACCACCACCATATCGGAACAAATGTCTGGGCGGGGGTCGATGCACCGAAAACACCGGCTGATGCGGTGGGTCTGACCTACTGGACACTGATTTATCCGGATGCTGCTTCGCTTGAAACAGCGGTGGCAACACTTGAACAATCTCCCTACGAAGTCAACCGGCAAGAGGATGCAGTTTACGTCACGGATGACGCCGGCATTACTGCACGTTTACTCTCTAAAGAATGATCAACCTATAGAAAAAAGGATGGCCTCAAAAATCATTCTCTACAAAGATAAGGGTGGCAGAATAATGATCTGCCACCCTTATCTCGTAAAAAAAGAATCACTCGCTTCACGCAACTTCTGCAGGAAAAAGCGCATTTTGCGCTGTCAGAGACAAACAAGACCCGGTTCCCTGCCTGAATGAGGCGGGAAACCTGGCTTGTGTCTCGCCTGAGAAAAGGGCGCGAAAAGTCGAGTGATTCTTTTTTGCATCAGTCCATTTTAATATCTATTAATTGTGACCGGACAAAGCTGACGGTGCATTGCCATCGTAACGACTGACCAGTTCATAAGGACGGACTTTATAAAGGGCATGTGGAAAGTAATGCGGATCCATCGCATCAAGCGTCCGCAACTGGAAATGTTCCCGTTTGATATACGTTTCGATGTTCTCCCGGTTCAAGTCGAAGAAACCGACTTCTGCCGTTTCGCCTTCTTGCGGACGGAGTTCGCCGGCTGTATACGTACCGCGGAATGCAACACAGAGAACGTGACTCGAGATGTTTTGATAAATCCCTGTGATACCGTCAATCGTTACGTCAGCACCGGTCTCTTCTTTGACTTCGCGTTTGACGGCGTCAAGAATCGATTCATGATTTTCGACCTGGCCGCCCGGCATCTCGTACGTGTCGCCCCGATGGAGATTGCGGACGAGCAGGACTTGCCCGGCTTCATTCGTAATATAGGCGGTGACGCTGACGATGGCACGCGGCGGGGCATAGACACCTGTCGCGGTCAAAAAGTCTTCCGTTGATTTAATATAAAGGTTTTTTCCGAGACGAGCGCGTTTTTTCATCGCTTCGCGGCGCAGTGTACTGCCACGGACGTCCCGGTCGACTTGTTCGTAATGTTCACGATCACGATATTCCCAGATCGCAATGACTTCATCTTCTGCTTCGTTCACCCAGCGACCGACAAGACGGGCACCGTGGCTGATTTGTAAAGGGTAGAGATACGTGTGAAAGAACTCGGTAAATTCCTGCAGTCGTTCCGGGCGAATCGTATAGGTCTTCCGGCGATGTAACATGGAAATTCCTCCTCTATCGTTTCAGCAGTTATGTTCTTAGACTACCTTCTCGTACTCCAAACGAAATTCCTTCTTTTCCCCTGAATCCGTTCACGAAAAAACGACTCCGCTTAGAGCAAAGTTGTTTGAGAAGATGCCGTTGGACGTCACGAAAGAACAGACGATCCAATCGAAGTGTTCGGTGACGAGACTACCTACTATAATTCCAATTAGTACAGCCGTTTCTGAGCCTGATGGTACATAAAAATCGAAAGCACTTTTTGGGCGGATGACCAAAAGATAAGAACTAGTTAAGAAAAGAAAAGGGCTCAACTACAGAAAAATCGGGCATACTTTAGTATAGAGAGAAAAAGAGGGAAGTGAGAAGGTAATGGATGTTATGGCGTTGATTCGGTTGGCGGGCGGAATTATGTTTACCCCTTTATCGGATGATGTGTTGATGATGGGGCATGTCGCATTACGAATACGAGAAGGCATTCATCCGATTTTGATTTGGTTGACAGCATGGCCGGTCTTTTTCATTGCCTTTGCCTGGTTTTATCTGCTGGCCCGTTTTTTCCGTGAGATTCCGATCGTGAAACGTTTGATGAAATCAAAATTTTTAGAGCAGGCAGAGTCGATTTTGGAGCGCCGTGGTTTATGGGCGATTGGGTTATCGTTCTTTTTACCGGGTGTCCGTCATCCGATTCATTACGTCGCAGGATTACTGGGTTATCCGTTACCCCGTTATTTAGCGATGACATTCGCTGCGGCAGGTCTCTATACCGGTTTATGGACCTTTTTGATTGTTCGGATCGGAGAAGCCGTCACATGGTCGGAACTAGGGATATGGTTAAGTGAAAATCCAAGTATGGTACTTGTTATTATGGCGGCTTTATTGGCGATCATCATTTCAGGTGTCGTGCACGCAAAACGTCGCAATCGCCTTAAAAAAGAAGAGGACTACATCACGGAATAACTTTATCGGACCCTGGAAAAACACCGTATTCGATCGAGTTATTCTATACATAAAAATATCCCTCTCAGAAATGATTTCTGAGGGGGATATTTTTGATAATCCATTCTTATGCGTTTTGACGTTTACGTGCAAGCACGATTCCAGCTGCTCCAAGAGCAAGACCGAAGAGTGCGATTGCGCCTGTAGTCGCTGCACTTGAGTTCGTGTCGCTCATGCCGCCGTTACCTGTGTTCGGCATTGATTCTGGTGTACCGTCCATGAACTTCTCTGGTGATTGTTTGACGATTGCTTCACCAAGGTTCGCCCCGACGCCGTACATGTAAGCGTATGACTCACGGAACGTGTCGACAGATCCCTTGTAGTCGCCTTCGGCATACTGCATGAACGTATCTTGGACGTACGTCTCATGACCAGAAACCGCTTCTTGTGCTGCTTTTGTCGGAAGGTTTTCTTCCGTCGCTGCACCGAGGAACGCGCCGAAGTCATTTGAGAACATTTTGAGCATCTCTTGTGCGTCACCCATCAATTTTTTGTCATCGTTGATCGCTGCTGTGACGAGGTTCGCTTGTGCTTCGATGTGGTTTTTCGTCCAGACTTGCTCGAACTGATCGGCACCCGCTTGACCGTAGACCGATTTCATAGCTGCTTTGAAGTCTGCTGTGTGCATGTCTTCAGCCCAGTTTGCAGCATCGTAGTCTTTCGCTTGATCGACGCCAGCTGTCATGCTGATGTTCGCAAGAGCGACGTGCTCCGCTGCGAGACTGTTAAGTGTTGACCGGAGGTCAGCTGCTTTTGTATCGGCTTTCGTGTTGTCGAACTTCTCAGGCATCTGTGTTGTGATCGCGACTGATAGGGCTTTTGAGATGTCATACATGCGGCTGTAACCTTCACGGAACGTGTTGTACGATCCTTCGTAGTCACCGGCTGCATATTGTTGGAATGTTTTGTAGACGTCTGCTTCATGGGTACGGAGGACTTCTTCCGCTGCTGCCTTCGGCAACTTACCTTCTGTTGCTGTATCTAAGAAACTTGAAAGATCTTGGACGAACTCTTCCGTCTCTGCTTTTGATGCGTTGATGCCGTCTTGGTCGTCTGCTTTGACCGCCTTGACGAGATCCGTCGTGTATTTGTTATGGTCGACGAAGATTTTCTCGAACTGTTTCGCGCCTTCTTCACCGTAGACCGATGCGATCGCAGGTGTCATGTCGAGGGCGTTCTGTTTGAGTGCTGCTTCATAATACTTAGCATCTTTTGATCCGTCATATTGTTTTTTCATGTCCATGACGGCGAGCACGAAGTGCTCAGAAAGTAACTGATCAAGTGTTGCACGCAGGTCAGCGGCTTTCGTGTTGACCGTGACGTTTTTCGCGTTGTCCTCATGCATCATCTTGTCATCTGACGAACCGCCGGAAGCGAATGCTGCCGTTCCTGGTAATACGAGTGCTGCTGCCATGGCTGTTGCTGCGAATTTTTTAGTATGTTTCATCTTGATATCATCCTCTCAAATTTGGGTGCATCTAACATGTATTTGGTAGTTGTTGTCTGTATCGTTCTGAACAGCATACGCCCCCGGATTCTAATTGGATTTAAAAAAGCTTAAAAAATATGAAATAATTCCAAAATCATTGAGGCGACTTGTAGGGGAAATAAGTATTTTCCTATATAAGAGTGAAAAAACGATGTGGATTTTACTGGTGAAGTTACTTAATTAATACGTAGACATATCACCGGATTGGCAAAAAATCGCCACAGTACGAAGAATTTACAGATCTTGAAACCGCTTATACTTAATTGGTGTTCACGAGGCGGACATATTTTTGGGGGACAAAAAGGGGGGATACGATGACAGAACGGAATCAAACTTCGAAAAAACAACGGAGTTGGTACCAGTCGATGTGGCGGTGGCATTTCTATGCAGGCATTATTTTTGCACCCATTTTTATCATACTTGCCGTCACGGGATCGATTTACTTATTTAAACCGCAAATTGAAGACAGATTGTACAGTGAGATGGTCTTTACCGAAGAGTCCGGAGAACGGGTTTCTTTAGAAAAACAAGTTCAGGCAGTCAACAAGAAGTATCCGGAAGCGACGGTCTCATCCATCGGACAATTCGAAGAAGCCGATCGAACGACGCGGATGGGCGCGATGTTCGGAGAAGAAGCCGGATTTGTTTATGTCGACCCGTATACGGCAGAAGTGACAGGACAACGGCTCGGTGAGGGTCCGCTTGGATTCATCAAGACAATCCATGGGGAATTATTTGCCGGTAAAGTCGGGAACCTGCTCGTCGAACTTGCGGCAAGCTGGGCGATCATTCTATTGATTACCGGGTCCTATCTCTTTTGGCCGCGTGGTGAACGGGGAAGTTTCAAACGGGTATTGTTCCCGTCCTTTCAAAAGAAAGACGGGGCACGGAACTTTTGGAAAGGACTCCATGGTTCAGTCGCGATCTGGTCGACGCTTGGACTTGTTCTGATCATTGCTTCCGGACTTGCGTGGTCCGGTGTCGCAGGAGAGTGGATCAATACAATCGCGACGAAAACGAATTCCAACTTCCCGCAATACGCGTATGGACTGGATGAGACATTGACGTCGCAAGTGGTCACGAAAGACATCGCGGCGGATATTCCGTGGGCGACACAAAATGATGTCGTTCCAACTTCCGGTCCGGCGAAACCGATTCCGATGACCGTGTCAGAAGTGGACCGGGCAGCGACACAACGCGGCATCGTCAAGCCCTATCAAATCACACTCCCGCAAGGCGAACGGGGTGTCTACACGATCTCCTCCTTACATAGTAATCCGGTGCAGGAGAAGACGATGCATTTTGATCAATATTCGGGTACGATTCTCTCGAGCGTGGCGTTTTCCGATTATGGATTGCTCGCGAAGATGATTTCGATGGGGATTGGTTTTCACGAAGGAAAACTGTTTGGCTTGTTGAATCAACTCGTTGGACTGGCGCTTTGTCTCGGTTTGATTTTCATCGTCATCAGCTCAAGTGTCTTATGGTGGAAACGCCGTAACGGAGCTGGAAAATTAACCGCACCGAAACGGGCCGTCGACCGACGTGTTCAAAAAATCGTTGCCGGTTTGATTTTATGGATTAGTCTGACGATGCCGCTGGCCGCTCTATCGGTCGTCACTATCATCGTGCTCGACTTCTTAATTTTTAATCGACGCCGTCATGACAAGGAGGAGCTTGCAGCATGAAACGACTGTTTATGACGAGTATAGTAGTAAGTAGCGTTGTTTTACTTGCCGGTTGCCAGTTTGAAACAAAAGCAGCACCGCCGATGATGAAGGTCGGACTTTATGCGCCAGAGAAAATTGCAGCCGATACGCGCACGACGGTCGCTGTTGAAATTGAAAATCCGCAGGACATTGAGATCGTCCACGTGCAAGTCACACCAATTGGAAGTGACGATACGGAGACGTTCGAAGCAGAAAACAAAGACGGTCATTATGTAAGTAGTATTCCGTTCAAAAAAGCAGGCGTGTATGTCGTCAACGGGATGGTCCATGTCGGTGATCAGCTGTATACACCCAAATCACTGATTCAAGTCGGTGACGTCTCAGAAGCAGAACTGGAACAAGCACAAGCGACCTATCACTCACAAGCACCAGCCACATCTAGCGGTCAGCATCATCATTGATCTCAAAACGCCTCTTCCTGACATTCGTCGGCAAGAGGCGTTTTTGGGAAGGATTGAAAGAATATTTTCCTTGGAAAAATATTTATGAGAAAAAATGTGAAAAAGTAAAACTATTTGTGAACTGCTTACGTTATCTCTGTGTAGTCCAAAAAAACAAAGGGGTGTTTACAAGATGAAGATGAAAAAGTCGTATCTCGCCGTTCCACTCAGTGCCGCATTATTGATTCCAGCAGCAGGTGTCAGTGCCCATGGTCATGAAGATCATAGTAAGATGTCCCACAGTTCGGGTAAGGTCTCCCTCGATGTTTCGTCACCCGCGTCGGATTTGCGAGCGACGCTTGATCAGCTTTTATCTGAACACGCGTATTTAGCAGTCGTCACGATGCAAAAAGGAATTGACGGAAAAGAAGACTTCGAACAAGCAGCGGGTGCCTTGAATCAGAATACGGATGAACTGTCGGCCGCTGTCGGATCTGTCTACGGAGATGAGGCAGGCGAAGCGTTCAAGGAAATCTGGTCGAGCCACATCGGTTACTTCGTCGATTATGTCAAAGCGACGGGTGCCAAAGATGAAGAAGCGAAACAAAAAGCCTTAAAAGAACTTGACGAATACCGCGTCGAACAAGCGGCGTTCCTCGACAAGGCGACAGAAGGTCGTCTGAAGGCAGCGGACTTAGAAGGTGGATTGAAAGTCCATATCACACAACTGCTGACATCGTTTGACAGCTATGTCGCGGGCGACTATGACGCCACGTACAGCAATCTGCGTATCGCCATCGAGCATATGTATATGGTGGGTGAAGGGTTGTCCGGTGCCATCGTCGATCAATACCCGGATAAATTCAAAAATACGAAAGTCGATACACCGGCAGCTGATCTTCGTGCCGGATTAAACCGAAACTTCTCGGAACACGCAGCGCTTGCGATTCTGACGATGCAAAAAGGGATTGACGGAGCAAAAGACTTCGACGCAGCAGCAGGAGCACTTGGTGAGAACACAGATGACCTGACAGCATCGATCGGCTCTGTCTACGGCAGCGAAGCGGCACAAGAGTTCAAGAAAATTTGGTCGAGCCACATCGGTTACTTCGTCGATTATGTCAAAGCGACTGGCGCGAAAGACGAAGAAGCTCGTGACATGGCCGTTCAAGAACTGGATGAATACCGCGTCGAACAAGCCGCCTTCCTCGATGCTGCAACGGAAGGTCGCATGAAGTCGAAAGACTTGGAAGAAGGACTCAAGGTCCACGTCGATCAACTGTTACTGGCCTTCAATAGCTACAATGAAAAAGACTACGATAAAACGTACCCGGCGATCCGTGAAGCTTACGGTCACATGTACGGAGTCGGAGAAGGGACAGCGACAGCCATCGTCGATCAGTTCCCGGATAAATTCAAAGGCAGCCCGGCCGGAATGCCGAACACAGGTCTTGGTGGAGCAGCTGAAGCACAATCGTCAGCGGGTATCCTCTGGTCACTACTCGGAATCGCAGCCGCTTCGATCCTTGGATTCTTCGGACTTCGCGGTCGTCGCTCACAACACTAATCGGACAACCGAACCCGCTGGAAACAGCGGGTCTTTTTCTACACATTTTTCTGAAATCAGGAGGAGTTTACGATGAAGATAAAATGGTTTGTGCTGTTTATTCTGGTCTTATTCGTCTTTCAGCCGTTTTCGGTCTCGGCTCACACAAGTCTAAAGAATTCAAATCCCGAAGAGGGTGCCGTCTTAAAAGAAAACCTGGAACGGATCCGCCTGACGTTTGATACGCCGATCGAAAAAACAAGTACGTTGGAGCTGAAGACGGCTCAAGGTCAGACGGTTGAGCTCGAAAAGCCGTTGATCATCGGCAACGAATTGAGTGCTGTGTTGAAACAGGAACTAGAAACTGGCACATATCGGATTGGCTGGAAATTGATTTCAGAAGACGGTCACCCGGTCGAAGGGACGATTCGTTTTGAAACAAGGTTAGATGAAGCCGTGGCAAGCTCAGTTGAACCAACCGAACAACAAACGGCGACGATGGAAGCAGAACAAGCGAGTGTCGTCCCGACAGAATCGACGGAACCCGTTCAAACCGGTCTTGTCCCGACCGTCTTACCGTGGATGGTCGCAGTCCTCGTCTTAGGAATCATCGTGATCGGTCTGTTGCTCCGCCGTCAAAAACGGTCATGAGTGGGCTCGTCAGTGAACTGCTCATCTATTTAGGCGGGGCACTTTGGGCGGGACGGTTGGTACTCCTGTTTGTGACAGACGATAAAAAACCAACACTCGGTGTGTTGGACGGTGTGGCGTGTGTAGCACTGATCAGCATCGTGACAGGAGCCGGCTTCCCGCTGTGGCGTGTCTTTTCCTATTTTCATCATGAACTGGAGCTGTCGATCCGTGAAGCGATACGGGCGAGTCTATTTGAGGTAAGGATCGGTCAGTATTTTTTGATGGTGTATTTTTCAGCACTGATGGCAATCATCATCGTGTTCATGAAACGAATCTTGCTCATCAAACGGTGGTTACTGCTTGGTGTGACAGTCCCGCTGTTTCTTGGAATTTCCGGAACCAGTCACGCCGCGGCGAAGCATGGCTTGTTGGGGCTTATATTACAGACCAGCCATTTTAGCCTGATGGCGTTTTGGGTTGGCATCGTGTTCGTCATCGGTTGGTGTGCACGGGATGCCAATCGCTGGTCGTCGTTTTTACGGTGGTTCAGTCCGTTCGCCCAACTGACGTTTTTAGGTGTCATCGTGACCGGATTTTTCCTGATGCGTCAAAGTGTTCCGTTAAGCGAGTATCGCAATGCGTGGAACGTCCCGTATGGGCAGGCATTATTATGGAAACACTTATTACTGATTCCCGTGCTTGGTTATGCGTTCATCAACGGGACACTCGTCAAACGGCGGTTGCAGAAGGAACCGGACTTTGATCCGCGGCGCGGTCTACGTTTTGAGAGTCTGATCCTCTGTTGTGTGTTTCTTGCGACAGCAGCACTCAGTAATCTGGAGCCACCGGATTTACAAACCCTTGGAGAGGTCACGCCGATTCTTTGGTCGAACATCGTCCTCCTCTTAACAGGTGGTGGCAGTATCGGATTGTTGCTGTTGACCTATCAAAAGCGCCTGCCGTTCCTGCTCAGCAGTCTGTTCTGTCTGCTTGGTGTCAGTTTGCTATATATCGGACTCGTCTATACGCTCTAAAACAGCCACCTTCTCGACAAACGGAGAATGGTGGCTGTGCTGCGTTATTTAGTAGTAGCGTTACACCCGGTCGCTTTGGCGAGCAGCTTCGAATAAGCCCGGGCACCTTTGATGTTCAAGTGGACACCGTCCTGTTCGAAGTACGACGGATGTTTGACGGCGACCGCATGCCAATCAATGAGCGAGACCCGTTTGCGTTCGGCCGCTTGTTTGAGCATCGTGTTGACCTCCTGCTCCCACGGACGCGGGACCCGTATCGTCACGAGGAAGACGTGATCGGCGTTTGCGAACCGGTCGAGCAGTTCATCTAATTGATCAGGACGGAAACTGCCGTTTGTTCCAAGATGGAGAACAACTTGATGTCCGGTTTGGTTGTACGCCGCATATTTCGTGCTGAGCGGAAGAGCTTCCCGGAGCTGGCGTCCAAGTTTCGCATCGATCGTCACTTGTTGGAGCGTACTGCCGAGATAATCCTCGACCCCGAGCAGAACCGAGTCGCCGATCGCAAGCGTCGGGCGGCACATCAATCGTGTTCGTTTCTCAGGCACCGGGTTCGTTGGCTTTTTGACGAGTGCCGGTTTCGCGTGCGGCGCGGCGACTTTCGGAATCGTTTGGTGAGCCGGTTCGTCCGACACGGCGAGAATCGATAAATTCCCGACAAAGCTGAGCAGGAGCAGGCTCACAAGTGACACCGAAACCCACTTCGTCCGGGAAAACTGCCGGAAGGTCCGGGGGTGAATCTGGAATTGTCGGATGTATCCGAAAAGACCAAGCCGGCGAATCGGTCGCTCGACGAAATGATAGGAGAGTTCGGTCATGATGAGTAAAACCGTTAGAATTCCGAGACTCCGTCCGAACGAAAAGCTGCCGATCTGTTCGACGGGCGTCATCAAGGTGATAAGCGGGAAGTGCCACAAGTACAGACCGTACGACCGTTTACCAATCGCAATCAGCCACTTCGCTGCGAATAAACGGCTCCAGAAAGACGCCGGATGAGCGACGACGGCAATGAGTAAAGCAGCAAGAATAGCGACAAACACAAACCCGCCATAATACAGAAAACGACCGGACTCACTGGTGACGATCATGAAGAAAAGGAGGAACGGGATAGTCACGGCACCGGTAGCGTTCAATAAGCGGAAACCCCGTAACGGAATCTCCCGCTTAAATCGTTCCGGTCGCCAGGCGAAGGCGAGAAGACTGCCGATCAATAACGTAAACAACCGGGTATCTGTCCCGTAATAGACACGGCTCGGATCCGCATTTGGTGTAAACAGGAACACCATCAAGACTGCCGACAGGACGGCAGTCAGTCCGATCCCCCACAGCAAGATCCGTTTGGAGGCAAGCCCGAAGCTGAGCACGACCGGAAAGACGAGATAAAATTGTTCTTCGATCGCCAGCGACCAGAGGTTTTGGACGGGAGACGGTTTTCCGAATGATTCGAAATAGGAGACGTCATGGACGATATACCACCAGTTCGTCAGGTAGACGAGCGAAGCGGCGATGTCCTGGCGAAGCGTATGTAATAAGTCCCGCTCAAACAGCGTCACATAACTGAGGACGAGGACAAGCAGGACGAAAAGCGGGGGGAACAACCGGCGGAAGCGGTGCACCCAAAACCGTTTTAAATCAATCCGTCTGGTCTGTTGCCACTCACTGAGCAACAGGCCGGTAATCAAATAACCGGACAGGACAAAAAACAGGTCGACGCCGAGGAATCCTCCAGGCAGCATCGGGACCGAAAGATGGTACAAAATGACAGCGATGACAGCAAAGGCGCGCAGTCCATCGAGTCCGGGCATATATGTGGTCGAACGGTTCGATGATTTCATAAGTAAAAAACTCCTTCAAAGCTGTGCCTAAAGAATGACATTCTCTAGTGTATCGAATTCCAATTCAGAAGGAGTGTCGAACCAGTAACAACAAACTAAAAAAACAATCCCGTTAAAGGATTGTTTCAGGCAACGGGTAACCGAATCGAGACGATGAACCGAGTTTTTGCGGACGTCAACTCCAATGTTCCTGTATGGAGTGTGACGATTTGCTCGATGATCGACAGACCGATGCCGGATCCACCGTTGGAAGAAACCTTGTACCTTAAGAAAACATCCATGCCTGATTTTCGGCGACATGCCGGACGATAAACTCGGTATACTGAAGAAAAGAAGGGGAGGGCCTGATATGAATACTTTACCGGAAACGGATTATTATGCGGCACTCGTCCGCCGTGATGCCTCCTACGAGGGGAGCTTTTTTGTCGGCGTCAAGACGACAGGAATTTTTTGCCGGCCGACGTGTCCGGCGCGGAAACCGAAGCCGGAGAACTGCGAATTTTTTGAGACGGCGAAAGAGGCGTTGCTTGCGTCGTACCGTCCGTGTTTACGCTGTAAACCACTGGCCTATCCTGGTGACAGTGACGTCATCAGCCGCTTGGTTGCCGCTGTCGAAGCAAGTCCCGAGAAACGGTTCAAAGACGCCGACTTCCGTGAATTGGGACTCGATGCCTCGACCGCCCGGCGTCAGTTCAAAAAACGGTTCGGGATGACATTCGTCGAATACGCCCGGTCCCGGCGGATGGGACTGGCGATGAAAGAAATCCGCAACGGGCAACCGGTCATCGAGGCGCAACTGGCGAGCGGTTATGAATCGAGCAGCGGTTTCCGCGATGCCTTTGCCCGCATCATGGGCGAGACACCCAAACGATGGGACGGAACATACCTTCAGGCGAAGTGGCTCGATACGCCGCTCGGACCGATGCTGGCGATTGCCGATGAACAAGGACTCCACTTACTGGAATTCGTGGACCGCCGGGGGCTGGAACGGGAAGTGGAACGGTTGCGGCTCGCAGCCCGCGCCGTCATCATTCCCGGCGAAACACCGGTTTTTGAGCAAGTGACAGTTCAACTGGAAGCGTACTTTGCCGGAAGATGTGACCGCTTTGATCTTCCGCTCGTCCTCTACGGGACGCCGTTTCAGAGACAGGTCTGGGAACAGTTGCAACAGATTCCTGCAGGTGAGACGATTTCCTATCAGGAACTCGCAGTGCGCGTCGGTAATCCGGCAGCGGTCCGTGCCGTCGCCCGGGCAAATGGCGCCAATCAACTCGCACTGATCATTCCGTGTCATCGGGTCATCCGCTTGACGGGTGATCTCGGAGGTTACGCCGGCGGCTTGGCGCGAAAAGCCGCCTTATTAAAATTGGAGCGGACGAAGAGGGGATTGAATCATGTATGAGTTTGATTAAAGATGTGTTTACACCAGACTGGTTGAACCGGTTGGGGAAAGCGGTGCAGGCACCGGACTTTAAAGACGTCGTGCAACAAGGTGACTGGGAGGAGCTGGCGTTTAAGCAGCGGGTCCGCCGAATTGCAACCGAGCTCGAGCGATATTTGCCGGCTGACTTTGAGCAAGCGGCGACACACCTCGAAACAATCGCCCCGGAGTTTCCGGGACTGCCGGGCATCGTTTTTCCGGATTATATTGAAGTTTATGCGCCGAATGATGCCTGGGACCGGGCAATGGTAGCACTGGAACGGTTGACCCGTCACTCGACGTCGGAGTTTGCCGTCCGACGGTTCCTGCTCGAAGATCAAGAGCGGTTTTTAGAAATCGCGGTCCGGTGGAGTCAGTCGAGTGACGAGCACGTCCGGCGCTTGGCATCAGAAGGAACCCGGCCGCGCCTACCGTGGGGACAACGGATTCCAGCGTTGATTGCCGATCCGCGTCCGGTTCTGCCGATTTTAGATGACTTGCTGCAGGACGAGGCGCTGTACGTCCGCAAGAGTGTCGCTAATCATCTCAACGATATCGCAAAGACCCATCCGGAACTCGTCATCGAACGGTTGGAACAGCTCGGGACCCATCCGCATACGGACTGGATTTTACGGCATGCGTCACGGATGCTCCTGAAACAAGGACATCCGGACGTCTTAAAGGCGTTTGGTCTCGTTACGCGGGGGACGGTGACGATCGACGAACTGACGGTGACACCGACGCTTGCGATTGGCGGAGAATTGACCTTTTCCTTTGAAGTGACGACAACAGAACCACAAGTTCTGCGCATCGAATATGCAATCGACTATGTCAAAAAACGGGGGACGAGTCAAAAGGTCTTTCGGATCAGTGAACGGCAGGTGACGGGACGGGAAACGTTTGCGAAACGGCAGTCGTTCCGGAATTTGACGACGCGGGTCCATTATCCGGGTACACACCAGCTAACAATCCTGATTAACGGTGAAGCGTATGCGACTGCAGCTTTTGACGTAGAGGAGGAAACAGAATGAACGGTCGGCATCCGGACTTTACGACGTCCCGTTTACACATTGAAGCAGCAGATACGACGGACGGTTGTGTCTGGACACTGCAGACACGGGATAGACAACAGATTGCAACGATTCAGTTCAGCGGTCAGCAACTCAGCTATGACGCACTTGATCCGACTGACCGAGCGGGGTACATCGAAGAAGCATTGACGGTCATCGTCGCGTATCTGGCCCGAACGTTGTTATTACCGTTCGTGATGGGACGGGACGGAGAAGCAGCGGTTTGGCTCGGGAATGGCTTTCATGCGGACGGACCGGTCTTTCGACGTGACTTGATGCATTGAAGTGGGGAAAATCATTAAACAAAGTGAGCCAAGAATCGTCTTTCCTCCGCTCGCTTTTCTCAGGCGGAACGCAAGCCGCGGTCGTCCCCCTGACGACCGGGTTTCGCCTGTTCCTGACGGAAGCACGCTTCCTTTTCCTGTAGAAGTCGAGTGGAGTCGACGATTCTTTTGAATAAACAAAAATAAAACCGTCTCTTCAGAAAACGTGCTTCTGAAGAGACGGTTTTTCGTGTCCGGATTACGGTTCTGAGATGCCGTTTGCGAGTAACAGCAAAAAGGTGATGACGGATAACGATAGTAAAAAGGCAATGTTCGCCAAGATGCTAAACCATTTGACGTAGCTGTTCTCCGATCGAAGCCCAAGCACCAGCGAAACGATATACCCGATTCCGACCAAGATGTTGAGACCGATCGGCACCCACAGGCTGAGATTCGGGAAAAACCGTCCGCTCAGTAAATAGGACGTCAACATATTAAACAGCAGCAAACCGAGCGTCAAGAAGACCGGAAAATACGTCTGCTTGGATTGATTCATCGTTCGACCAGATTCGTCGACCAGTTAAAGTGTCGGCAAATCGTCTCGGCACTTTCGCCGGCCGAACGCCCCTCGGTATCAAGGCGGAGATAGTTGGGATACGGCAGTTCCCCTGGAAGCGAATGCGTCCGGTACTGTTCGGCGGTTTCAAGCAAGTTGGCTTCCGACGCGGCGATGTCCCGTTTCGTGAACTTATGGAGTAAACGGTTCTCAGTCTGGTTCCGGGCCAGACGGGTGGACATTTCAGCTTCCAGTTCAACGATGAAGACTTCGGCACCGGCCTCTTCAAACAGTTGAACGGTCTCTTCGATGAATTCGATGCCGCCGTCTTCGACGCCAAACAAGCATAAAAACGTAAAAATGACGCCTTCGAGATCACTGACCGCCATTTCCTTGAACATTTCCCGCCGGATCAAGTCCTTCAGCTTATGATGCGCCGGTTTCGTGAAATCAAAATACGGATGCAACAAGTCGATCGTCTGATGGTTATGGAATAATTTCATGCCCGTTTTTTGTTCGAGTTCCTGACCAATCGTCATTTTGCCGACCGCTTGCGGACCGAGTAACATAACAAACTTCATCCTGACACCTCTTCCTTTTTTTGTTAATACTAGCACAGAAAAACGGAGTGTTCACATTAGAACGTTTGTTCGCAAAATGGTATAATGACAGTAGGAAGTGTTGTCGTTTTAGGACCGAATGGAGGTCATTGATTATATGGAACATTGGAAGGCAGTACAGGGCTATGCAGGCATGTATCAAGTCTCAACATCAGGGAACGTCCGGTCGCTCGACCGGACCATCGAGACGAGTCGTGGTGTCAAACAACGGCGGCAAGGTGTTGTGTTGCGCCCACGGATCAATCAAGAAGGTTACCGGAAAGTGACGTTGTACAAACAAGGACGCGGGGAACGGTTTTATGTCGCCGAGCTTGTCGCCAAAGCGTTTCTCGATTCCGAGGCCACGCACGACCGGATTATCCGGGCGGACGGTGATCGTGTAAACGATCAGATCGATAATCTGACCGTCAAACCGTCGACGACTCAAGCGTATGCATCGCTCCTCGACGAGTTCGACCTGTTATTGACGCAACACATCGAATTGTCGCCGCGGCAGATCCGGGACATTCGGCGTCGCTATCAAACCGGGCTTTCGATTCGCCGGTTGGCGTTGACCTATCAGGTGACGGAAAATCGGATTCGCAACATCATCGATAAGAAGGAAGCCCAGTATATTAGTTAAACAACAAACAGACCCTGTGCTGAGGCACGGGGTCTGTTTGTCTTTAATGGGACGGACCAACAATCGTCCGGTTGAGGGACTCGATTTGTTCCCCGATGATGTGACCATGTGACTTTAGTTCACGTTGTCGTTCGCTGTTCGCTTGAATATTGGTTTCAAGAGCCTGACTGTAGGTAGTCAATTCCAGCAAAATCGTCTGAATCAGCTGGAAATGTTCCCGGATTCGCGGTTGCAACGAATGGACCAGTGTCCGGTCCGTCTCGACCTGAACGAGTGAGGCTTCAATCAGTTGGGCATTATGCAGAACGGAAACCATCTGTCGAGTGCTTTGTTCAAGCTGTTTGTGGGTCGTCTCGATTTGTGTCGTCATCTGCAAGACATCTTGTTCGATCTGCCCGATGCTGGCCGTCAAATCGCGATTGGCTTGATTGATCTGATCGATGCTCCGTTTGATATCGAGCGCAAGCGACTCGACTTCTTTGGCGACGATGACGAAACCGCGGCCTTCTTCGCCGGCGCGGGTTGCTTCGATCAAGGCGTTGAGCGATAAGCGTCGTGTCGCTTCCGCTACTTGTTGGATGTAACGGATCGATGCGTTCATTTGCTGATTGCGTACCGTTGCGTCTTCAAGCGAGTGTGACGTCTTCGACGACAAAGTTTGCAGCAACGTCGTATCTTGTTGCAACGACTCAAGGATTTGATGACTGGACGTTGCTGCGTCATTAAAGGTGATGACCCGTTGGTGACTGGTCTGAATCGATTGATCCATCGTCGCGAGTGCATCGATCGAGGTCGTAAGGGATCGGCTCGATTCTTCGACAATCTGCTCCATCTGAGTCGACTGGTCCGTCAAAGACGTCGCCACCTGATGAACGGCAAGGACGGATGCATCAATCGAGTCGAGCTGTGCGGAAAAACCGGGTTGCGTCGCTTCGAGTCGTTCGCTCGCAATCGCGATTTCTTGCGTTAAGGTTCCGACTTGCTGCATCAGTTGATTGTATTGATGGGTCAGTTGCTGTAATTCAAAGGTCGTCGAGTGGATCTGGATCGGTTGATAGGTTCGTCTCGCATAGGCCTCCTCGATTTTTAACGAGAGGACGGACAAGGGCGCCAGTTGTTTTTTGATACGGGCGCGGATCAACAGGCTGACGAAACACAGGACGATGATTCCGAGCACACCGAGTTTCAAGGCGAGTGCTTTAGCAGGCGCGACCAATCGTGCTTGATCGACCGATAAAAACAACACATCATTGACTTCTGGAATCGACATGGCGAGAACGAATCGATCGTTACTCGTAAACGTCATCACGCGTGTTTTCTTCAATTGTTGCGTGACGTCTTTTTTCTGTTTCGTCGTCAACGCTAACGGCTGGATGGCTACGTTTTTTGTCGCTAACGACTGGATGGCCGCATCATAGTCGTCGCGTGCCATATCTGCGAGTTGCTGATTCTTCAAACGTTTGATGGCGCGTGTCCGCTCCTGTTCGTCTTCCGGATAGGCTAAGTAGATCGAACGGATATTGGCATCAAGCATCGTCATCTCCCGTTCGAGCCGTTCACTGACGGACTTCGTCGAGGTCCGGTATAACTCTTCGACGCTTAGTGCGCTGATCACTAAGAGTCCCGCCGCGACGATCGGGATCAACCAGTTATTCAATTGCTGGGCGAGCAGTCTTTTTTTCTCTGTAGGTTGCTTCATCAGTCTCATCTCCTCCATTCTTCCTATCGGAAAGTGAAGGGGTAGATTGTATGAAGAAACCGTAGTGTTCTTGTAAAGGTTTGCTACACAAAAAAAGACATCCGAGGATGTCTGGTGTCAGCTTGCATGTGGTAAGTACGACGAGACGAAACTTGTTGTCATCATCTGTAACACCTGCCGGGTTTCTTCTTTTGGCTCGGACGTGACATAGATGATCAAAGCGGCAACGACGATGACAAAAACTACAATGGCGAGAATGATAAAGAACGGCATCTTACTCTTACGTTTTTCTTCTTTCATGTCCATTATAATAATCCCCCTTATCCAAAATAGGCAAAGCCTGTATGGAATGTTTCCCTCATCAAAAAAATGGAAACCTCTGGCATGGTCAAAACAGGAAGTAAACGATCCGATAAAGAACTATACAGAGTAGGGAGTTTGTCAGACGAAGGGATGTCCGTATATCATGTTGAGTCAGTTTAATCAGTTTCTGTTGAATTTTTCATTGTTGATTACATCACTCTTGTTTGCCTTTTTACCGCTCCGGCACATCAAACGGATTTCACCGACGTCTCCGATTCGGATTCGGCTGATTGTTGGGGTGATTGCCGGTTTGATCAGTATATTACTTGTCCTGAACAGCGTCACCTATGACGGGGCAAAAGTTGATTTACGACTCGTCGCCCTCGTGACCGCCTTTTATTACGGAGGGTGGGTCAGTGGTGGTATCACGATGGTCGCAATCATTGGGGCACGTTTCATCATCACACCACCGGGCGCCTATGAAGGGTTGATTTTAACGGCTCTGATTTGTAGTGCTTTACTCGTCACGGCGAGCGTTTACCGTCGCTTTGCGTCCCATACGCTCAAAGACTATTTGATTTTGATTGTGATTGGGATCGGTTATAGCCTACCGGCACTCTATTTATTAACAGAAACATTCACTCGGTTTCTCGAAATTTCACTCGTCTATATCATCTTCATTCTCCTTGGAGGCTATGTCACGTATCGTTTCCTACAGGAGCTACGGAAACATTTCCAGTTCGTTCAGATGCAACAGGAGCTTGCCTTGACGGACGGTCTGACGAATCTTGCGAACCGGCGTAAACTCGACGAGACCCTTGCGTCTTATGACAAAGATGGTTTTGCCTTTTCCGTCTTGATCGTCGACATCGACTTTTTTAAGTCGGTCAATGATACATATGGCCATGACGGGGGTGACGTCGTCTTACGTCAATTGAGTCATCTGCTCGAACACTGTTGTCCGGATCAGGCGATGGTCGGTCGTTACGGTGGGGAAGAGTTTGTCTTGTTATTGCCGGATATTACGCTCAAAGAAGCCGTCCGGCTCGGTGAAACGATTCGCTCGGCGTGTGCGGATCAACATTTCGTCTTTAGCACGTATCCGGCATTCCATGTCACGTTATCAATCGGGGCGGCCTCGTCGGATCAAGGCGAGACATCGTTTGAAGTCGTCCAAAAGGCAGATCAGTCCCTTTATCAAGCGAAACAGACGGGACGGAACAAGGTCGTCGGCTACAGCGAAGAATAACCCAACACAAACAGGCGGGCTCCGAGGAGTCCGCCTGTTTCATGTTGCACGTAAAAATTATTCGCCGACCATCCCGTCCTGGTCATTGTCCCGCATGTGAGAGTACAGCCAATGATCATCCGTAATCGGCATGCGGAAACCGGCATCTTTCGCTTCTTGGATCGTGACTTGTCCGTTGCCGTCGGTATCGACAGTTGAGACATCACCCGTGTCCGGAGCAGGTGCCGTTTCAACAGCAGCTTCTGCTGTCTTATCCTCGTTTTCTGTCAACCCGAGTGCGGCATTGACTTCATCCGGATTCACATTGTCGAAATCATCGACGATGACATTGCCCTTTAACGTATACGTGTACTGATAATGAGACGGAATTTGCGTCTTGGTATCGGGGTAGGTGATGATCGCCTCAAAATCCGTCACGTCACCGGCTTGGCGGATGCTGTTCTCCATATAGGCTTGATCGCCGTAGCGGTTGAGTGTGCTGTCTTGCGGCGTGATGTTGTAGGCGTTCGAGACACCACCGAGTGAATCGGCAATGATGTGTCCCTCGTCTAATTGAGCATCTTCGACACCTGGGACTTTTGCTTCGTCCGAATAGTAACGGCCGGATGACGTCATCTCCTCTGAATCATGTTGTAAGGTGATTTCTTTGGCGACGACTTTGACGAGTTGGGCGTGTTCGTTCGTAAACGCCCAGTACTTGCGGTCGCCGAAACCGATATCAACGACGACGTTTGGCTCCCGGTTTCCCGACAGATCACCGCCGTCGACATTGATCTGTTTGTAACCGGAGAACAAGGCTTTATTCGAAGCGGGGACTGTTGGTTCTGCGGATTTTGTGTCAGCCTTCTTTGAGGGAGCGGAGTCTTCCGGCTCCGTTTCTTTTTGAACAGGTTCAGCCTTTTCGGGTGCTTCCTTCTGGACAGTCTGTTGCTCGACTTTCGGCTCTTGCGAAGCCGGTTCTTCCGTCGCGCATCCGGTTAACAGAAGAGCGGCCAGTGGCAAAGTGAAATATGTAAGTGTGTGTTTCATGGTTCGACTCCTTTTCCGTGACGTACTCGTTCATTCTAGGAATCTTTACGTTCGAATACAAGGTGATTTTAAATAATTAACCAAATTAAATATATGATGGGAGCCATTTCAACAAAAATAACGACTTTTTAAAATACAGCGGTAAAAGAAATGGAGTGTACACCAAAAAAAACACGCCACTAAAAGTGACGTGTCCGAATAGATGTCGTCCGGTGTTGGATTCATATAAGGCAGACATGTCTTTAAGATGAAACCAGTTGCGGGAAAATCTGATGCCGTTCAAAATCAGCGAGGATATTCGGTGCAATCTGTTGGCGGAATGTCGATTCATCTGCCCACAGATAATCGTCGTGCTCGTCGGATAGTTCGACAGCACCGCTTGTTGCCGTGCAGAAATAGACGAGCAGGATGACTTGCCTGTCAGGATGCGTCATCAGACTCGAAGCATACGCAATGCGGTCGACGGTGACCGTCAATCCGGTCTCTTCGCAGATTTCCCGGATCAGACTGTCTTCCGGCAACTCACCGAAATCGATTTTTCCGCCCGGGCATTCCCACGTTCCGCCCCCGGAGTCGGCAGCAGCACGCTGAACGATTAAGATTCGGTTGTCGTATTGCACGATGCCTTTGACGGCTGTTACGATCGTTGTCATATGATTTCCTCCTATTGGTTGAGAAGGACAGCTTCTCGTCCTTCCTGTTGCATCAGCCGACCATTCTTCAGATAAATGCCGCTTCGTTCCGGTAAACCGTAGCCGGATGTACTGCTTGTTGAAAGGAACGCTTGCCGTAAGTTCGTTTCTTCCTGCCACGTATCGTAATGGACGGAAATTACAGCGTCCGCTAACAGTCCGAGACCCTTCAGAACTAAGGCTTGACCGTTCCGTTGGTCAATCGCGGGAATCCTACACTCGTCCGGCATCAATAAGGCACCGGCTGAAAATCCGGCGACGGGAACACCGTGCTGAAACCGTTCTTGAATGATGGTGCCGATCGGTGTGCCGACGATGAACTGTTGATACCGTTCCGTTTCCCCGCCCGAGATGATGATCCCGGAACTTCCGGCTAACTGTTCGAGTTGTTCAGGTGTCGGACGCGCAGACAACGGAAAGTGGAAGAAATCTGTCGCACCATTTGCCGTTAATACATCCGTATAGGTCGGGGCATAAGCGTCCCAGTTTGAGCCGGGACGCGGTACATACAGTAAGGCAACCGGTCCCGATTGGTCGAGACAAGAGACGAATTGTTGGAAAAGCATTGGAGTGAACGGCGGACCGCCGCCAAAGAGAAACAGTTGTTGATCTCTCATGAAAAAACCTCCTCTGTTTAAAATGATTTCATCTGCAAAGCGGTCTGATACCGTTCAAAAAGTTGGGCCGTCATGAAAAAGAACAGCAGACCGAATCCGATGTGAAGCGCGGTATAGACAAGACCAAACGAAGAGATTTCATACAGCAGGACCGGCAACTTGACCGTCGTAAACGCTCCGAGGAAAAAGACGACATACCGGACGCTGGCCCCTTTTTCAAGCAGAAGGACAGCGACGGGAAAAGCGACATAGAGCGGACCGGCTGCGATGGCAGCCAGTAATAAGACATACAAATACCCTTGAGCCCCTGCATCTGGTCCCATGTATTTTAGCAAGGTGTCTTTTTTGATCCATTGATCAAGTAGACCGACCAGTACCAAAATCGGTGGCAACAGAAGCAGCATATCGAGCAGACTGTTAAAACTGAGCCGGGCGGCATGCTGACCGCGTACCGGATCAACGAGCAGAAGTCCGAGCAGGAGGACGGACATCGTGAGGAAGAAGCCGTATGTTTTGATGTGTTTCATCCAAGCACCTCCATGACAAGTAACGAAAAGAACAGACACATTAAAAGGGCGGACAGGTTGCGCACGTAAGCAAACCGTTTGCCAAACAGGCGGCTCTCTAACGGGATCGTCATGATTCCGACGGCCATCAGTGAAGCCATTAAAGCCGAGACTTGTGCCAGTCCGGCACCGTTCTCAAGCAAGGTCGCTCCGAGCGGGAAGACGACAAAGCTCGGAATCAGAGCAATCGCCCCGATGACGAGTGACAGTGCGATACCAAGAAATCCGGCATCCTGTCCGAGTAAGACTGAAATTTGGGAAGGCGACAGAATCGATAACGACAAACCGACGAACAACAGAATGGCCAGAAGATCCGGCAACAGGTTCGTAAAGATTTTCCAGGCTTTCGCAAACGCCGCCTGTGTCTTTTGTTTGTCTTTGTAGAAGGAAAAACTGGATAGAAGAAGCACCAGTCCATACAGCACGATGCTGTTACCCATCGGATTTCACCTGTTTTGCATAATGCGTCTGGAAATACAGCAGATTTTGCAGTTTTTGTTCGATGTCCTCATGAAAGCGGTCGAGCTGTGCCCGACCGGACGATGTTATCTGATACATTTTCACCATCTTGTTTTGAGGAGACGTCGTGACGATGGAGGTGACAAAACCTTCTTCTTCAAGCTTTTTGAGTGTCCGGTAGAGAATCGCACTATCAATCGGATTAAACGGCAATTCCTGCTCGCAGCGTTGGAGCAGATCCCCGCCATAGGTGGGACCTTTCGCAAGGAATAAGAGTAAAAAAGCGCCTGTATGGCGACCGGTATGTTTCAACGTAAATCCCTCCTGATCCATCATGATTTATGACTGTTATTAACACTTAACTGTTATTAACAGTATAGAATCAGAAAGATGAAAAAGCAACTGCCGATTGGAAATAAGTGCATCATCAGAACCTAATCATTTTTTGAGATAGGTAGAAAACGGAAAATGAATTATACTGGAAATAACAGGAGTGAACGAGGAAGGGCAGATGAAAATGAGCGACACTCCAATCCATCAATTCCGCTACCGGGAATCCGGTATGGGAGAAGAACAAGTATTTACGTGGACGGCGGCGACCGAGGAATTACGACTGGAAGAGGGGGCAGGAGAAGAAACGATCGTTCTCTTGTCCCGACGGCAACAGCAGGAGCTGACACGACGTTTAGAGAAAGCCGGTGTCATCGACTGGCAAGCGCAATACACGACGGAATGGCTGATTCTCGACGGGACATATTGGGAAATCAGCTGGACCGGATTAGAGAGAAAAGGAGCGTCTCAGGGCAGTAACGCCTATCCGGATGGCTGGGAATTGCTTCGGGATTGGCTGTACCGTCAGTTCGAAAGGGACGTGGGGGAGTTTGGATGAAGAAGTGGTGGATCGGGTTAGCTGTCTTAGCAGGCTATTGTATTCCATTCGTCTACCTGGCGTTACTCGAAGACTTCAAGACAGGGACATTACTTGGTTATGTGCTGTTACTCGCCGGATTCACGGTTCTCGCTTTCACCGGTCAACGATGGGTTCATCTGCTGTTTGTGATGACCGGTAATGTTCTGTCTTACTTCGTCTCCATTTATTTTGCAGGTCAAACAGATGCCTATGGCTTTGACGGCTATTTCAAACCGTTGACGGCGGAACAACTGATTTTGTTCGTCAGTCTCTTGATGCTGATTCCACAATTGATTGCGATAGTGGTGGCGATGTCACTGGAAGCGAAACAGCGGACGAAGGAACACATGACGGAATGAAGGGAGGTAGCCGAATGAATGAAAGCAGTAAAGCACTTTTAGAAGCCATCATCGACATCTTAGGGACAGGACGACAACTGGATTTGACGGAGCTTTACCAGCGTGTACGAGAGCGGAGTGATTTGGATCTTTCACGTTTTTCGACGGAAGCGGGATTAGAAGCACGAATTCGAAAATTGATTTATCTCCATGCGAGTGAGTGTGAACTATATGAAGGGACGCAGGATTTATTCTACAGTGAGACCGGCAAAGGGACAGGACATTGGGGATTACGCAGATAAAAAACACGCCACCAAACGTGACGTGTTCCAAGTCATTAGACTAACCCTAAAATCTCAACCTCGACCAAAGCACCTTTCGGCAACTCTTTGACGGCGATACAGGATCGGGCCGGGAAATGGTTGTGCGGAGCAAAGTAGTCCGAGTAGATGTCATTAAATGCAGCAAAATGATCCATGCTCGTTAAGTAACACGTCGTTTTGACGACACGGTCCGGTGTCAGACCGGTTTCTTTTAAGATGGCATCAACATTTTTCATAACCTGCTCCGTCTGCTCCGTAATGCCACCAGCGACCATTTCACCCGTCGCGGGATTGATCGGAATTTGACCCGATGCGTATAACGTACCGTTAGCGATAAAGCCTTGTGAATAAGGACCAATCGCAGCAGGTGCGTTGGTTGTTTCGATTTTGAGAAAATTCATAAAAAGACCCTCCATATAAATTTTATTAATATAAATCAATATTACTATAATTACAAAAAAATAATCTCACAATATGAATAAAAACCCATAAATGATATAATTTATAAGGTAGGTTATTACAATTGACATCAATAGTTTAAGGAGACTTTATAATGCAAAACCAAATCAATCCTTTTGTTTCTTTTATGCATCAATATGATCTTACAACAGCAGACTATTCAAAGATATTTGATGAACATACAAAAAAAATTGAGTACAGTATCGATACTAATATTAACAAAAAAATTATCGAAGAACTTTCAAAACAGCCACGCTCTATTATCATAACAGGAAACGCAGGAGATGGAAAAACTAGGATTTGCAGGAACGTATACGATCAATTAGTAGAAGATGAATTTCAAGGATGGCCTGAATCTGGTATTAAAGAAATTGTATATAACAACTACAGAATTCGAATAATAAAAGATTTATCAGAATTGAGAAATGAAGTAATTGTTGAGGAATTAAAAAAATTACAAGATACACTCGAAAATAATTTTTCCAATGTATATTTCCTTATTGCGGCTAACGAAGGGAAATTAACGCATACTCTTGTAAAATATCCTGAATTAAATAAATTAAAAAGTATCGTTATTCCTCAATTTATATCAAACAATAAGGAATTAGAAGCTACGAAAGAAATAAAAGTTTATAACTTGTTGTACGCCTCATCGTCGATTTATGCTGAAAAAATAGTAGAAGGATGGAATGAAGAACAGAACTGGAGTATTTGTAGTGACTGTTCTAGTAGAAATAAATGCATCATAAATAGCAATCATTTAGCTTTGAGTGATAAAACAACGAAAAATCGAATGATGCGCATGTATAAATCTTTGGATATGAATGGTAAGCATATGACAATGCGAGAGCTACTCATTCACTTAGCCTACACACAAACAGGTGGAATGTCTTGTAAAGATATACATGAAGCTTCTAATAGTGAATCAATTCAAGCACTAGCAAAAAAATCGTACTATGAGAATTTTTTCGGTAATAATCTAAGACCAGAAGTTTTTGAGGAAATTGGTGGTATTCAAGAATTTAAATCGTTAGATCCTGGATATATTTCAGACTCTTTAATTGATGACTTTTTACTTAATGGTGACTTAAGTAGTAATGAACAAATAAAAGACACACATCACACTTTGTTTGGTAAGGATATTGATGTTGAGAACGGCGCTTATTACGAAGATGTAAAGATGTATCGTTCAAATATACATGGTGATAATGTGAACGGTATTGAACTAATGAATAAGTGGTTTCCAAGGTTAAGAAGAAAATATTACTTTGAATCTCAAGACAATAAAAAGGTTGAAAAACTAATCCCCTATCGGCATCGATATGATTTCATAAGCATTCTTCATAGAGGAAGAATTGAACATATTATAAAGATTAAGCTTGTCGATGGATTAAATACATTCTTCGCAAAAAGAATGGTATATTCTCCCTCTCATCAGCTGTATGTATCTTCGGATAGTTTATTAGTTCATCAAATTATTGGACTAGATCAAGTTGAATTTCATATTCAAGGTAAAAATGAAACAATAGATCAAACAGGTACAACGTTAACTTTGAAAGTACAAGGCATAGAATTAGCTATTAATTTAGTAACGTTTGAGTATTTAATGCGCTTGAGTAACGGAGGCATGTTAAACGTTCTAAGAGAACACGTAGAGATATTACTTAATAGTTTTCGAAATAGATTGATTTCGCTAAAAAAACAGGACGAGAATATTTTACAAATTTTAAAGTTCGATCGTATTCAAGGAGCATTCGTATTAGAGACAATTGAAATTTGTGATGGTAGGGACTCTGTTGTAGATATTGAACCTGAAGATGATGATTTTTAAATCTAAGCAAAAGTAATTGAAAGGGTGTTATATATGCAAGAAGAAAGTGCAAAATTTTCTAGCAAGATTGGTGCTGAAATATGGGGACATCGGTTTAAAGATGGTCAGCGTGGACCAGAGTATACTTTAGAGTTTTTAAATGTGTTTGCTGGAACAGGTTTTAGTTTAGAAAAGAAGTATTATGATCGAAGAAAAATGATTGAATTTCGTCAGTTTGTTTATGAAGGAGAGAAAGAAGGCGCGAAAGGTCATATTGCAATTTTCGAAGAAAAGAAAAAAGATGTAATTCGAAAGAAACTTGGAGTAAGCGAAAAACAATTAGAGGATTTACAGGTGTTCTTTAAAAATTTAACTATACCTCTAATGACACCGATGGGAAAACCAGTTGATCGCTCTTGGTACGCTCAAACGATGTATCCTCTCCACGAATCTTTGCTTTTTTCTGAAGTTCGTGTAAATAGAGATAAAGGTAATTTGAAAAATTTAACAATTAATTATGAGCGTAATTTTTTTGCTCGTGGTGGAGAACTGTACTTTTTAATGTTGCATTACGGAACATTAAATAATCCTGAATTAAGAATTAATATCGAGAAAAACATGAAAACTCTATTATCTAGTTCTAGTGGAGTAATTGCTGTCATTAATCAAATTAACGAAGCATTTAGTGAGTATAGTACTGGAGATCAGCCTGCACCACTAATCAAAGATGAAGAGTTATCAACTGTCATTACTAGTTGGGAAAGTAGTGAATACCCAACATTACCAAATACAGATTTAGCATTGTATAAAGAATTTGCAGAAGAACTTAATGCACTGCTCATGCTAAATATTGATATTTATGAAATGTTTGATATTTTAACTTCGCTCATAACATTCCAACTTCATCGTTATATGATTTTTCAATCAGAACAAATTATTGGTGAAACGAGCAATTATTTCATTGATTGCTTAGAAGGTCAAAATAAATCAATTAAATTTTTAGCACAAGATTCTTATCGGATTCACGAAACTATAGTAAGAGAAGCCTATAAAACTTTTGTAGAAGACCGAGTAGAAGAAATATTCTCTGAAGTCAAAGCGGAAGAAAAAATTTATTCGTGGAGAAATAGCCTTGATAGCTCCGAAAAAGATAAAGTGAAGGGCTATTCTGGATTTTTTAACGAATTAAATTTTACTAGTCTTCAAGCAGCCAAAAAGAAAAAACTTATAGAGGCATTAGAGACTGAAGATATTAATAACGCTAAAAAGTTACTTAGATTACGTATCGTAGAACTTTATATGGAGGATTTATCGAAAACACAAGTTCCTATTATGAAAACTTTAGCTCGTGATGGTCAGTTCATCGTTTCTGGAAAAGGATCTAAAGCCCGATATGTACTACATGATAATGTCTTAAGTGCTTTAGTGTATGCAACACTTAATGGTCAGAATAATTTACCGTATGATGATTTTTTGAATGAATTATTCCAAAAATATCGCATTATTATTGGAGAAAATGCTGCCAAAAATTCTGGGTTATATTCAAAAGAAGGAATCAATCTAACTCATTTTAGAAGTAATGAGAAGAAAATGAGACAAAAATTAAAACAAAATGGGCTTCTCCAAGAATACTCAGATGCAACAGCACTAGTTACAAACCCTTATTTTAATTAATTCAAAGTACTGGGAGGGAGCATTAAGAAATGATTGCAAGAATTACTCAAAAAGAAAAAATAATAGGCAGCTGGATTGCACAACACTTACTTAATTATCTTAAAGATCATAAAAATAAAAATGCTGAAAAAGTATTAGTAAAAATAGAAGGAATTAATGAAGAATACTTTCCAGCCATTTTGAACGCTCTATTAGAAAATCAAGCTCAACTCAAAAGCTTTTATGAACCATTGATACGAACTATAAAACAAATTGATGGTTATGATTCCTTTGTTTTAAATGAAAATGAAAATGGAGTATGGTTGCGAAATAATGTAAAAACGAATGAAGCATTAATTTTATTAATGAATGAACGAACACCAGAAGCTCAAAGCTTAAAAGATATTGTTTCTATTGATGAAACACAGCTACTATCATCAGATGGTTTTTTCAGTTTAGATCAATCTCTTCAAGAAAGAGGATATTTAGAACCACATCAGATAAAAGATTTACTCAAACTAATTGGAGCATATCAACATAGAGGAGAACTAGATTTACAACTTTCGATGCTTATTGCATATATTGAAAGTGTGTTACAAGAGAAAGAAACATCTAATGATACATTTAAAGTGATTTTAGGGAAATCTTTACCTCATTTTCGATTATTTAAAGACGAGCATTTAAAGTTTGAGTCGTTAGAGGGACTTCGTAATCAGCTTAGAAAAAACTTTTTATTAAGTCACCTAAGAAAAACTTTAGTAAATTATTTAGATCCAGAAAAATTGATTAAAAATGTGGATAATTTCATTGGTAATGAAGAAAAAAATAATTTTTCAAGTGAAGTTTGGAAAAACTTTAATAACGATAAAATATTATTTTTAGAAAAAACAATGGAGTTTGTTGAAAGACGAAATAATGATCTTTTAAGTCTAGTTTCTTACAATGATGCAGAACGAATTTTTGGTTTTAAAGTGTCTAATTCTTTAAAAGATAAATTGAATAATACAAGAGATATAATTCTAGACAATTTTGCAGAAAAAATTAGAGAAGCAAATAATATTGAAGAAGAGAACCAGTTAAAACAAGAAAAAATGGAAGCAGAAAGTCGCTTTGATCGCGGTGTTGAAGCCGTAAATAGTAAAAATGATATTGAGGCGATTCGAGAATTTCGAGAAGAATATGAACAAGAACTTGAAAAAGAAAATATATTAAAAAAAATTATCAATCTTGAAAATAAGCTTGAAAATCCATCTGAGTATATTGATATTTTTGAAGCGATTTTATCTGAAAGCTTAGTGATGTTAGAGGAAATAGAACATGAAGAATTCAATGGTAATCTTTCCTTTGAAATTTCAATTGATCAAAACATAGAAGTTTCTGAAGAACAAGCTAGATTCTTTAATTTCCATCTGAAATCTTTATCAATGCTATCTTCAAACGTAATTGTTCTTTCTGAATTGAAAAGTTCCAATGAAGCATCAAAAGAGATTGATGTAATTCCTGTTAAATTAAGACTCTTAAAAAATGAAAATTCGATATCGAAATCTATCGTTAAAGTCGATGCTAGTAGAACGTTAATTGAGACGAGTTTCTCAAAGTTTATTAATCAAATTCAAAACGGATTTTTACAGTCTATTGTTACGAAAAAGGGTACGCCAGTTGAAGAAGATTTTAATGAGTATTTGAATGAACAACAAAATTATACTTTGATGTCTGATAAAAGATTGTTAGAACCCATCGAGCAATTTAAAAAATACAATACAGAATACACTAGTATTCTTAAATCTATTATCGACGAAAATAGAGGAATAACTACTGAAGATTTAAATCGAGTAGCTGCCCTTAGCGAATCATTTTTAAAGTGTTCTGATCATGATGTAGATAGTGTTAGGAAAATATACTCACTTCTGAATGAAATTGGAACAATAAAGATTTTTGAAACTAAAAATGTTAAACAAGCAGAAGTTGAACGGAAAATAGTATCTGTGTTCAATCCTATTAGATTTATTGCTTATGGATTTAAACTTATTCATTTTGGAAATTTACTCTCTAATATTTCTGATACATCGGAACAACGTAATAAAATCCAAGATGTAGAAGATTTAAAGCAGTACAAAGAGTATCTAAGAGGATCGTTTACTAACTTAGCACCATCTTATTACGTATCTAGGGATGGTAATCATCTATTTGCACAAGATGAACTATACGGTCAGGGAACGTATATCGAGGGTGGAGAAGTTGAGAGTGTTTCCTCCCAAGCAACTTCCTTTGCGAAAGAAATTGAAAAAGTTACAAACGATTATGTTCGAGTTTATCCATATGCTGCGGATTGTTTAGATATTTTATTCTTATATGTTACAAATTTAGAGTTTGTAAAAAAGAGTGTGGAACAAATTTTGAAAAATGATAGTTTAAAAAAGCTGAATATAACAATTCACAGTCCTGCGAGAGCTGCAATGCTTTATGATGAGATAAATCGATGGATTCAATCGCAAGAAGAGTACATTAACGCTGTGGATTCGTTTGGTGAATTTCCTAGATTAGAAATCAATGTATTACCATTTAGCGATCCTAAAACACTTGAGGAAAAGCTAGATACATCCATGCTAGACTTTGATTTAGCAGTGTTTATTGATTATTTCGGTCAAAGTGACAACTTAAAAATTCCACATCAATTTTACTCGGAAAGCTACAAAGAATGTGAGCTTACAGATAAAAATTGGGTCTTTTATGAGAATCGTGAATTTAAAGCTGTCAAAGAAGGTACTCGATTAATCAACTATGTTTCACCTAACCAACCAAAGTTGATGCAACAATTTTATAATATGCAAGCGATTTTAAAAGACGGATTAGTCATCGAACCTAACAAGATTGGTCTATTAAAAGGTAGATTATCTGTAACGCGTACAGAAACAAATACACTATACAAACTTGCACATGAAAAGTTTAATTGGGTTGTCACTTACGATAGATTTATGGATCCTTTATTAATGAAACAAGTAGCCGAAGGGTCGAATATTATTCGTTATCATGTAAATCGATTAGGAAAAGAAGAAATTAAAGTTCTTGTTTCTTCTTCAGACTCAATTAGAAGATCTTCAAAAGTGGATATGGAAGTCAATTATTATCGTGATCGTCTCCATAGTAGATTAAAAGATCAGTTGAAAGTTAGTAGTATAGATATACAACAGGTTGATAAAGCTCTTAAAGTTGTAAAAGAATTATCCGGTGGTCTAGTGCTAAGAGCATTAGGACCCGGGAAATTTGTTAACGAGTTTTTATCAGTATATTTAACTGTTTTACAGGATAGAAAGTCTGATAATACTGTAGTTTTATGGGATATGTGTGATGAATTAGAGTGGTTTAGAACCCGGCAAAAACGTCCGGATTTATTAAAAACAACTATTCAATATTCTCCGGAATCAGAAACGTATAATGTTAAATTTGATTTAATAGAATTAAAGCTTATACAGGAAGAAAGTTATGTTAGTGAAGTAACTGACGCTAAAGTTCAATTAATATCCGGTGAGAAAACGTTGAAAAAATTCTTTAGAAGATTTGATTCGACACTCGAAAGAAATCTATATTTAAATTCATTTTTGCTTCATTTAGAAGATAAGCGTGCATATGAAGAATTTGAATTAGCGATACTACATGAATTAAGAAATAACGAAAACATTCAAATCAATTTTGAATTCACAAAGTCAATTTATGCTTATATTCATAATAAAAATATTGAATTTGAAGGTCGTTCGGAACTTTCACCTGGACATTATTACGAAAGAGAAGACGAAAATGAAATAGCAGTAAATACTTTTACTAGATCATACATTTTATCTGAAATGAATGTTCCTGATCATGAAGTAAATAATGAACTGCAGGACGAAGAAGTATTATTAGAACAGGTTGCTATAACTGATGATAGTGAATACTTTAATCACTATACACAAATAGATAATAGTAATTTTATTTTGACTGAAATACCGAAGGACAAAGTTATAGAGGAAAGCGACTTACAGAATCAAAGTGAATCGAATATAAAAAATGAAATACGAGATATCGAAGTAGTTAAAGATATTGAGGAATCTCAATACCCAGAAGATCACGCATTAAAGAACGTTCAAGCTCCACAAACAGAATCATTTGATGAAGCACTGAAAAAACAAGGGGATAGTTACGCAGACACTCTACAGACTAAACTTAGAATAAACAATGTTCAGTTTACAGTAGAACGAACTATCGTAGGTGCTAGTGTCATTCGTATTATTGGTAGAATTCCGTCGGATCAAAGTATTACAGCAGTTGAAAAGAAGGCTAAAGATATGCCTTTATGGCTGCATATCGATTCGCCACCAACTATTTTTAGTGATCGAAATGGTATCAATATAGACATTAATCGTAATGATCCTGATACAATTTTCTTTTCACAGTTTATGAAGTACGTTCGAAGAGATATCACAGAAACAGAACTGAAAAATGGTTTTCTTGTTCCTATTGGACTAAATCCTTTAAATGAAGTGATGTCAGTTGATTTTAACGGTACAGAACCTCATATGTTAGTCGCTGGATCAACAGGAAGTGGAAAAAGCGTAAGTTTGAATTCCATTGTCATGTCTATGATGTGTCTATACACACCCGAAGAATTGAAGTTCGTATTTATAGATCCAAAACAAGTTGAATTCTCTATGTTTGAAGATGTTCAGCATACTGATAAAGTATTATTAGATTTAATGGATTCTGCTGATTATTTAGATGTTATGATTATGGAAATGGAAAATCGATATAGTAAATTTAAAGATTCTTATGCAAAAAATCTGAAAGAATATAATGAAGCGCTAATTGAAGAAAATAAATCATCAGAAGTTTTACCTCGTATTGTTATTGTTTTTGATGAATTTGCTGACTTCATGATGCAGGATAAAGAATTTGCACAACGCATCGAAACTGCAATTAAAAGGATTGGTCAAAAAGGACGAGCTGCGGGAATTCATATGATAGTTTGTACACAATCACCCAAGGCGGAGATTATTAGTACTACTATTAAAAATAATTTACTAGCACGCTTAGGATTAAAAGTCACAGACGCAGTTGCATCGAATGTTGTATTAGATACAAGTGGTGCAGAAAATTTAGCAGGAAAAGGTGATTATCTTTTAAAGAAAGATAGAGAACCAGTTAGAGGGAAAAGTCCTTATTTAGAGCCACAATCTTTACGAGCTTTAATGAGGTTCTTTAAAAATAACTAAACTTACAAAGTAGCCAAGAGTAATCTGGCTACTTTGCTTTGTTAAAATTAAGGTGGGTTACGAATGGGTTTTGGACAGCATCAAAGTTTTTACTTACGTCCGCAATGGCTGTATAAAGGATTAAATGAAATTAAAAGCGATGCTCGCTTTTTTTATAATGACACTCATTTTGAACAACTAGGGTTAGGAAAAAATATGGCGAAATCAGCGAAGTACTGGTTGTTCTCAACAGGTCTCATGGAAGAGAAAAGACAATCAGGAAAAACAGAACATCACCTTACTTCTTTGGGAGAACTAGTTGATAAACATGATAAATATATTCAACATCCTGTTACAAAAAGTATTCTGCATTATACTTTAGCCTCTGATCCAAAAATCGCAACAAGTTGGTATTGGTTTTTTAATGTATTTAGAGAATCGATTTTCGATAAAGCGATACTAATAGAAACGTTAGAAACTTGGGTCAGTCATACGCTAGAAAAATCAGTGTCTGCTAATTCACTAAAAAGAGATATCGATTGTCTCATTCAGATGTATAGCCCAAATAATCTTTCATCTACTCCTGAAGACGTTATCAAAAGTCCGTTCGAAGAGTTAGGGTTGATAAGTAATACAGTTAAAGGTACTTATAAAAAAACACCACTGGATACGGTATTTAAGTTTGAAGTACTTTATATCACTTTTTTGATTTATACAGAAAGAAATGAACTCAATGAAGTGAGTCTTGATGAATTAATAGAGGGTGAGAATCTATGGGGGAAAATTTTTAATCTTTCAAGATCTGAAATTGTCAACTGTCTAGAGGAGATGCAAAAAAGATATCCAATAATTTTTACTAGAACGAACCGTCTCGATGTAGTTAGGGTTACTGATAAAACTAGTTACTTAGATTATATGGAACGATTTTTTGAAAATGAGGTAGTGCTATGAAAAAGTTTCAACCTAGTATTAATGTAGTGTACGACACAGGGAAGTCCGAACTGTTTGATATGTTTGTTCCTAACAATGATCAGTTAGAAATTATGGAGAATATAATATCAAGTCTGTCCAAAAAAAGCTTAGTCAATTCTCATCTTATGATTGGTCCATATGGAGCAGGAAAGTCAATGGTTGGGGCAATTACCGCCTCGTTAATAACGGCAAGAAAAAACAGTAAAGATGTAAAATCGTTCTTATACAATGTGAGCGGTTTGAACAATGATTTATCGGATAAAATTAAAAATAATTTATATGAGAATAGTATCAAGTGGATTCCGATTACAATTACAGGTAAAAATGGACGGATTGACGAAATTATTTTAGAAGCTATTCAGTTGAAATTAAAGTCAGAAGGAATTGTTTTATCTCTTAAAGGAGATAGTGAGCAAATTCTTCAAATGATTGAACTGTGGAATAATGACTATAAAGATACGTATTTGAAATTAGTAAATTTATGTACATCTTTTGGATGTACTATAGAGGAATTGATTCAAGGAATTACTATAAATGATGAAAGATTTATAGTGGAATTTAAAAAAATGTATGGGACTTTGACTTCTGGAGCTACATATATTTCAGAATCAAAAGCATCATTTGTTGAAAAAATTCAACACCTAACTAATCAATTATCTATAAAGAAAATGGGGCTTTTTATTATTTATGATGAGTTTGGGAGGTTTCTTCAAGGTGTAAATCAATCGTTGATTTTTCAAACCATGCAAGATTTACAAGATATCGCTGAATTTGCAAATAGATCTTCGAACTTAGGCTTACTCTTTATTACTCATACAGGTCTTCGACAGTATTCAACAGAGAGTAATAACTTATCTAAAGAGGAATTAGAAAGAGTTGAAAAAAGATTTGAATCGCATCGGCTAGATAGTGATCCTTCTTTATTTTATAGAACAGCATTTAAAATACTTGAGATTGTTAAAGAAGATAATACAGCAAACTTATTTTTGTTAAACGATATAGAAAGAATAAAAAACGATTTAAAAAAGTATAATCTTTTTCCAGATATGGAAGTATCTGAAGTTGAGAACTTTATTTTAGAGAAGTGCCAGCCTATACATCCATTAACAATTAGATTATTACCTATTCTTTCGAATATGCTAGGACAAAACGATCGAACATTATATACATTTTTATCTCAATTTGATGAGACTAGTCTAGAGACTGATTGGTATTATGCGGATCAGTTATTTAATTATTTTTATCCAGATGAATCTTCATTTTATCTAATTGATGATTTAAAGTACTATCGACTATCAATGAGTTACCAAATATCAAACGAAGCAAAAAGACTGGTAAAGTTAATGACTTTATTGAATATATCTAATAAGCCTTTTAAACTTTCTGTAGATTTTTTATCCTTTTCACTAGGTAGCAATGAGATGAAAATACGCGAAAGCATAGAAGAACTGAAAAAAATAAAGATTATAAGATACAATCCGCTAGCTTCATCATATGAGTTATATAGTGGATCTATACTCTCTTTAGAATTCCTAATAGAAGAATATCGTTCTAAAACAGTTATAAATGATGGAACTAGAATTAAATTTTTAAATGATTTTTTACCTAACAAATATTTTCTACCTCATGAGTATAATAGCGTTAAAAGTATGACCCGTTTTGTGGAATCCCAATTTGCCTGGGGAAACGTTTTAAATTTAGATACCCCTATCGGTGATGGAATGATACTATATATGATCTATAAAAATGATCAAGAATTAAAAAATATCCAGGACTTCGCAATAAATCCTGAAAGAAAAGATATCTTAGTTTGCATTACGAAGTTAAACACTAAAGATTTAATTATTAAATTAGATGAATTTATGATCTTAGATCTTCTATTAAATACTTCAGAACTAATGCAACAAGATGAGAATTTAGAAGCGGAAATTTTGATTCATTTAGAGAATATAAGATTTGAAATCGAAAAACTTTTACGACCAATTAGGCATTTTGAGAAAGATAATTTAACTTGGTATATCAATAATGATGTTGTCAAAATCGATTCAAAGAATTCACTCGAAAAGAAAATTTCAAATTGGATGTTCGAGAGATTCCCAGCAACGCCGGAAATTAGAAATGAAGGGTTCAACAAAAAGAATGTTACATCCATTCAAAAGAAAGCTGCTAAAAGTATCTTGTCTCAATTACTTTCACCTACATTTTCAGGTAGTTTTGATATTCAAGGATTTGGTCCGGATTATTTAATTTATGCAACTATGTTTAAAAATACAGGAATTGATACAAATAATCTAAGTCAAATAGCTGATGATAATCTGCTGAAATTAAGGTACGATTTACTCTCGTATCTCAAACAGAATAGAAGAGGGAAAATTGTTGGTTTATACGATTTATTGAGACATGAACCCTATGGCATTAGAGAACCACTAATACCACTATTACTAATAGCTCTATTAAAAGACGCTTGGCATCAGATGGCGTTTTATTCAAATGATTTTTATATCCATGAATTGAATGCAGATATGCTATATGAAATTTTAGAGTTAAGAGCAGATTTTTATGAATACGAACTATATGAATTATCTTCAGCAAATTTAAATCTACTCAAAGATTTAAATACTACTTTCTTTGATGGTACTTTATCAGAACAGCCTGTAATCATTTTTACAGAGCTAACCCGATGGTTACGGAACTTGCCAAGGTATACTCAAGTAACTGACCAATTAACTAATGCTGAAAATCAATTCAAAGAAATTATTCGACATAGTGAAACCGACCCACTAGCATCGATTACTAATCTAGCAAAAATTATTGAAGATAGTCGTGATTTAAAGATTTTAAAATCAGGATTAGAAAACCATTTAAGTCTTTTGATAGAACAGATTAAAGAAGAAGTTCTTCTTAAGATGGAAATCGAATCAAACGAAGACATCTATAAGTGGGCTGATAGCAATAAAGAACTTGTATTAAACAGCTCAATATTAGCTGGATTCGTTTCAGAGTACGCTCAGAATGAAGATTGGTTAGCGTATTTGATCGAAAAAATTGTCGGAGTTGCATTAAAAGATTGGTCAGATGTCACATATGATTCGTTTTGGATGAACTTCAAGCAGTTATTGGTGACTAACCAAAATCAAGATGGATTAATAAAAATAGTGACTGACAATCAAACCATTATGGAAATTAAAGAAGTCGAGCTCTCTGTTAAAGGTAAGACTATCTATAACAATGTAAGCAGAATCGTAAACGCTGGTAGTAGAACGATGTCGGATGATGAAATTCGCTTCGTTGTGTACAAGATTTTAAGTGAGTTAGAATCTTGATAGATACTATGATCATCTAGGAGCTAAAGTACGTTTATTTATCAAGTTAAACTATACAAAAAGGTAGCGGATTTTATCCACTACCTTTTTGTATAGTTTTTATTTATGAGAAAGAACATACACAAGGAATAGTATCGTCTTTTTCACTTAAATATTTTTCAATTCCATCTCTATCCATCAGTTCTCTGTATTCACGCAATGTGAATGGTCCACCATTTCTTTTTAAAATAGAAACATCTTTCTCAAACTTACTACGGAAGCGTTCTTCCATAGCTTCTTGCTCCGCGTATTGCTCGGGCCAGACATTATATAAAAGAGCATAATGACCTAGGCCTCCTCGGACACATCGACCAGCACAGTTTGCGTGAGAAAAACCTAGACCATACATTCGCGGCAATGCAATTTTCCATTCGTCACGAATAATCTCTTTCGTATCAAAATCACCTTTAAAAGTTTCAATCATAGGAAAACGTGTTTCGATCGGTTCAATTGGGTTGTGCTCGTAGAAATTTTGAAGGTTGATAGCTCGGTGTTGCTCATGAGGTCCAATACCGAAATAAAGTATTGGTTCAAGATTATGCTCATCTCGGAGTTCTTCTAAATAAATCATTGTTTGTCGAACCTTTAATTCCTCTGAGCATTTAGCCATACGTGAATTACCCAAGAATTTAACATCATGGAAAACTTCATCGGGCGTTCTTCCATCTATTCGAGTAGTAATTTCCATACCGATATACTCTGCTACTTCATCCATGAATCGATAGTTATCGATATCTTCCCAAAGTGTATCAGTGAAAAAGAGTACACAGTTCTCTTTTCCATATTTCTGAACGATATGATAAGCAACATATGCTGACGATGCACCGCCACTAAACATTGCTACGTGCACTGGCTTTCTACCAGATAATGAAGGAGTAGTACCTGCTTTTAATACACCTAGTGCTGATCGATCAGAGGTTTTTTGAGTTTTTACGTTATTCATATTCATTTTAAAACACCTCTCTCTCGAAAACAAAATATCCATTTATTTTCTAATTATAAGTATAAAGCTCATTTCTAATAAAAAACAATGATATGTTTTGTGGCTTCAATTATCTAGTAGATACTTCTCTCCATTCTTCCTAATCTTATCTACCACAATCTCCTCCACGTCTACATTCAACTCACTACACAACGTCAATGCATAAATCAACACATCGGCAATTTCCTCTTTAATATTTTCTTGATTTTCTTCCCAAGCTTCTTCGCTGGTCCGCCACTGGAAGGCTTCAAGTAACTCGGATGCTTCGATGGACAAAGAAATCGCTAAGTCTTTTGGGTTGTGGTGTGGTCGCCAGTTTCGTTCGTCACGGAAGTCATCGATTTTTTGTACTAATGCTTTGATTTCGTTCATAGTTGTGTCTCCTTTAGTTGTAATAATCGTGCGCGTAATTGAGGATTTGTTGCATAAAGATAAAGCCCTTTGACGCCACGCTTCAGCAGGACGTTTAGGGAGTTCAAAATGATTTCTTCCTTGGCACGTTCGTTTTCTGATTGACTCAAGTCTTGTCGGGAAACAAATGCTCCAGTGTCTCTATATAACGTTGGATTGAGCTTCAATTGTTGAGTTGTTTCATCATACTGAATCGACGGACCGAGGACGACACCGACGTAGTTTAAATCAAATCCTTGAATGGTATAGATCGATCCAACTTCTCGAATCGTTTCCGGTTGTTCTGCCCATGTTGTATGGGGGTAAGTGCGGTTCCATGGAAGGTTAATTCCGCCTTCGTCAACAAAGTAGTCGGCCCCATCTTTTTTATGCAGGTAGTCAAACGTCGAGACGATTCGGGATAGTCCGTGCTGTTCGTTTTTCGAGAAAATCGCCTGCTTAAAGACTTCCGAGTCCTCGAAGATTTGTAAATCATAATTTGAATCACTCGGGATCGGTAAGAGCTCGCGTTCCACAAAACGATTGATCCAGTGCAATGTCTGCGGACTCGCTTGCATCCGGAATTGATTGGATAATTGCAGCGTCTTTGTCGAAAAGGGACCGACGATGTCCTGCAAGGTCGTACGTCCCCAGTGACTTTTAATTTTGAGGACTTGTTTCGGATCAAAGATAAGAATCGTGATTTTACTGCGTGTAATGATTTCATACAGTTGATTTTGTTGGTGGAAATTGTTGTAGGCATCTTCTTTTGTGAGTAACAGATGGGCTTCGTCCACGAGCACGATGTCAGCAGTCCGCTTTTGTTTATCCAACGTATTTAAGAAGGAGGTTGGCTTTTGAAACTGCTTTTTCTTTAAGTTCGGTAGGCTGCTGGCAATCGATTTATACGTCTTGAGCATTTCACCATGGTTAACGAGCAGGTAGTTATCTGTCTGATACAGTGCAGAATCTGCTTCTTTCGTTAAATCCTGAATTGTATTGAACAATGAGCTGAGTAAGACACTTTTTCCTGTTCCGGCGTCACCTTTGACAATGAAGACATGGTGACCGGTTTCGGTGATTTTTGTTTTACAAAATTTTAAGATTTCCTCTTTGACTTCCAGTTGCTGCTCAGACAATTCACGAAACGGAGAGAGTTTGTAGACGTCTTTGTTTCGCAACTGATCGAGTGTTCCTTCCGCAATCTGCTCCTCGCGTAACTGTTGCCAAATATTTTCAAAAACCGTCTCATTGAAAAAATCTTTTCGGAAATAGTTGTGCATCTGGCGGGAGACGGTTTGGCTTACATTTTGCAGTGTATAGCGACCATCTGCAATTAAAAAGTTAATCAAATTGGATTCGATATTGTAAGTAGCGGATTGGTTAAACTGTTCATGCCCAATTAAAATTGATTCGTCGAGCTGCTTCCGACGTGGATCTTTTAAATGGGCTTTTAACCGTTGATTTTTTTGAACCGTTTGTCCGACGTAAGCTTGTGCTTTTGACCGATTATACAGCAGATAAACGATTGGATAATTATCTATGTAGAGCGTTCGACTACGCGTTACATCAGCGTAGTTAAACCGGTACTTTTCAAAATAAAGTTTCTCCAAAACATGTGTCCATCCTTCCAGTGATGTTACAAGGTATGTAAAAAGTAGTTCTTGTTAAATATAGCATGACACATGAATAATTGTTATTTAAAGGGAATTTGATTGGGTTATCCTGAATATGCTAGGTTATTTACTTTAAAATATTTATTTGAGGAGGGGGATGAAGCATGAAAATCTGTCAGTCTTCCAACTGGATAACAATCTGTGCAAATGTTAAGAAATCATCTATGTGCTTCTCTAAAATAGCTTGAAGAATATTTAAATCAAGTGATTGGTAGTCATGTGTATTTTGCAATAGGTTTGTGGTTCTTACGCAATGTTAGTGAGGTAATGTTTTCAATACTATGGGAATAGAGTTAAAAAGGACTGATTCGTATGTACGAGATCGAAGA